>JBKPOL010000203.1:0-9046 GCA_046733075.1 Pseudomonadota bacterium
CCCGAGTTCGTCGCGTGGATGCGCCGCTTCATGGCCGACGAGGTGACCCCTTCGCTCGTCAAGCCATCGGGAATCAACCTCGCCAGCTATCGCGAAGCGCTCGTTCGCCGTTTCGCCAATCCTGCCTTGCCGCATCGGACCCAGCAGATCGCGATGGACGGCTCGCAGAAATTGCCTCAGCGAATTCTCGGCACGATTCGGGACAATCTCGCCGCGAATCGCCCGGTGGAGTTCGCGACGCTCGCCATCGCTGGCTGGATGCGCTACGTGTACGGCGAGGACGAGCAAGGGCGCGCCATCACCATCGCCGATCCGCTGGCGCCCCAATTCGCGGCGCTCGCGGCGCGCCATCGGCACGATCCCGCGGCATTTGCGGAAGGGCTTCTCGACCTTCGCGCAATCTTCGACGAAGACCTGCACAACGAGCCGCGCTTCACGACCCCCGTCAAGCGCTGGCTCGCGCAGCTGTTCACGAAAGGTTCTGCGAACACGGTGGCGGCAGCCGTTGCGGCGCGATGAAAGTTGCGCGTTGCTCCGGGGACGGATCTGCCGGCCTGCCCGTGTTGCATGCATTTCATGCAGCGGCAACGAGGCCATCCGCGGTCGCCTGCGCTGACACCGGTTCATACACATGATTCCGCTCGATCTCCATCCCGACCGCCTGTTTCCTGCAGATGCCGCAGTCCGCGCGCTCGCGCGCTCGCTTTACGCCACCGTGCGCGATCTGCCCATCGTGAGTCCGCATGGCCACACCGATCCGCAGTGGTACGCCGAGAACGCGCGCTTTGCCGATCCGTCGGCGCTCTTCATCGTGCCGGACCACTACGTGTTCCGCATGCTCTACAGCCAGGGCATCTCGCTCGACGCGCTCGGCGTTCCTCGACGCGCGGGGACGCCAGGTGCTCCGGGCAAGTACGATTCCCGCAGCATCTGGCGCATCTTCGCGTCGAGCTATCACCTGTTCCGCGGAACGCCGACACGGCTGTGGCTCGACCACGCTTTCAATACCGTGTTCGGGATCGATGAGCGGCTGACCGCGGAAAGCGCGGACCGCTACTTCGACCGGATCGCCGCGTGTCTCGCTGATGAAGCGTTTCGGCCCCGCGCGCTCTTCGAGCGTTTCAACATCGAAGTGATTGCGACGACGGAGTCGCCGCTCGATCCGCTTGTGCACCATCAGGCAATTCGCGCGAGCCGTTGGAGCGGCCGTGTGCTGACGGCGTATCGGCCCGATTCCGTGGTCGATCCGCAGTTCGAGAATTTTGCGGCGAACGTTGCGCAGTTCGGCGCGCTGACGGGCGAGGACACGGCATCGTGGGCGGGCTACCTCGCGGCGCATCGCACGCGGCGCGCGTTCTTCAAGTCGATGGGCGCGACGTCGACCGATCACGGGCACCCCACCGCGCGCACGCTGGACCTCGATCGCGCTGCATGCCAGCGGCTGCTCGATCGCGCGTTGCAGGGCACGATCAGCGCCGACGACGCGGAGTCGTTCCGCGCGCACATGCTGACCGAGATGGCAAGGATGAGCGTCGACGACGGCCTCGTCATGCAGATCCATCCGGGCAGCTTCCGCAACCACAATCCGGTGATCTTCGAGACGTACGGCCGCGACAAGGGTGCGGACATCCCGATGCGCGCCGATTACGTGCATGCGTTGAAGCCGCTGCTCGACAACGTGGGCAACGAACGCGGGCTGACGATCATTCTCTTCACGCTCGACGAGACGACGTACGCGCGCGAGCTCGCGCCGCTCGCGGGCCACTACCCGACGCTGAAGCTCGGTCCGCCGTGGTGGTTCCACGACAGCTTCCAGGGCATGCTGCGCTTCCTCGAGCAAACGATCGAGACGGCGGGCTTCGCGAACACGGCAGGCTTCAACGACGACACGCGCGCGTTCATGTCGATACCGGCGCGGCATGACGTGTGGCGCCGCGTCGCGTGCCGGTTTCTCGCGAACTGCGTCATCGAGCACCGCTTCGGCGAGGACGAGGCTTTCGAGCTCGCCCCGCAGCTTGCGTACGGCTTGGCGAAGTCGTCGTATCGCCTTTGATGCAAGCGGGGATTCGCATCAAACCCGGGTAGGGGATGTCGCAATCCCCGTTTGATGGACGCGTTTGACTGCACGATCTGCCGAAGTTCGTTCGCGCCGAGCGCGCGGGGATGTGCAAAGACTGCGTTCTTACGCTGCGCGACGAAGCCGTGCTACTCGCGTGCCTTCGAGTCGAGCCAGATCGTGACGGGACCGTCGTTGACGAGCGCGACTTCCATGTGTGCACCAAACACGCCCGTCGGCACCGGCTTATCGAGGCGTTCCGCCAGCCGTTGAACGAACGCCGCGAAGTGTGGCTGCGCGACGTCGGGAGCGGCAGCGCGTGACCACGACGGCCGGTTGCCCTTGCGGGTCGACGCGTACAAGGTGAATTGCGAGACCGCGAGGACGGCGCCGCCGGTGTCCACGACCGAGCGGTTCATCACGCCGTTGTCGTCGTCGAAAATGCGCAAGTCGATCAGCTTGTGCGCGAGCCATTCGAGATCGTCGTGCGCGTCGTTCGATGCGATGCCGGCGAGGACGAGCAGGCCCGGGCCGATCCGACTCACCTCGCGACCCGCGACGCGCACGCTCGCCTCGCGCACGCGCTGCACGAGCGCTCTCACAGTGCCACGGCAAACGGCATCACGGTGTACGGATCACCTTGCGCTCCACCTGCACAAGGCGGCCCAGCTCGAAGGTCAACGTCGTTATCGTAGCGGGGTCCTCCGGCACCGGCATGTATGTCCAGCGCACTGTCTTGCGTCCTGCGCCGGTTGTCATGTCGGGACGTCCAATGCGCGCAACGACCTCGCCCTCGCCGATTCCCGGGACGAGAAACTTTCGCTCCGAGGCATTGCCGGGGCGTTCGGATGCGTTGGCGGTGCGTTCGGTCGATTTCCTGGTCTTGCCACTGGCCTTCGCTGTCGTGCCAGACGGCGTTTCCCGCGATTGCACGGGCGCCGGCGCTTCGGGACTGGGGACGAGCCGGAAGGGAACGACGGAGACCGACGCCGGGTCGCGCTCGAAGTCGCGGAGCTCCTTCCCGGGTGGGCACGGATCCTCCTGGTACATCACCGTGCCGTCGTCGCGCGCGCACTTGTAAAGGCCCGCCAGCGCGGGGAGCGACGATGACAGCAGCGCTGCAGCGAGCAGGCGGATCACGAACGCTCGAAGGCGGCGGCTTGAACGGGCGGCTCGCACGATGGCGGTACGATACCGCTTTCCCGCGGTTTCGCGCACTACGACCTTCGATGGAGCAGCGTCAGAGCCTCGCCGCACGCGTGGCGGAGATCGAGCCGTTTCACGTGATGGAGGTGCAGACGGCGGCGCGTGCGCTCGAGGCCGCCGGACGCAGCATCATCCACATGGAGATCGGCGAGCCCGATTTTCCAACGCCGCAGCCGGTGATCGCCGCCGCGCAGCACGCCATTGCGCGCGGCGACATCTACTACACGTCCGCGCTCGGCCTTCCGGCATTGCGGGAGGCGATCGCCCGGCACTACGACGATCACTTCGGGGTAAAGGTGTCGCCCGAGCGGGTAATCGTCACCGCCGGCTCGTCGGCGGCGCTGCTGCTCGTCATGGCGCTGATCGTCAATCGGGACGAGCGGATCCTGCTCGCCGACCCCGGCTATCCGTGCAACCGGACGTTCATTCGACTGTTCGAGGGCGACCCGACGCGCATTCCGGTGGGCGCTGATACGCGCTATCAGCTGACGAGCGATCTGATCGAGCGTCACTGGGCGGCGATGACACGCGGGGCGCTGATTGCGACGCCTTCGAATCCGACAGGGACGACCGTCCCGCACGACGAGATGCGACGGATCGCCGCCACGATCGAGCGGCTCGGCGGACGACTGATCGTCGACGAGATCTACCTGGGGCTCACGTACGGCGAGCGTCCACGTAGCGCGCTCGAATACGCCGACAACGCCTTCGTGATCTCGAGCTTTTCCAAGTACTTCAACATGACGGGATGGCGTCTGGGATGGCTGGTCGCGCCCGAGCGCCACGTCCGCGACATTGAAAAGCTCGCACAAAACCTCTACATTTCGCCGGCGACGCCGTCGCAGCGCGCCGCGCTCGCGTGCTTCGAGCCCGCAACCGCCGAGGTCGTCGAGGACAGGCGTCGAGCGTTCGAAGCGCGCCGGGACTTCCTGGTCCCGGCGCTGCGCACGATCGGCTTCGAGGTGCCCGTAATGCCGAGCGGCGGTTTCTTCGTTTATGCCGATTGTTCTCGCTTCAGCAACGACAGCGAACGCTTCTGCCGGGAGGTGCTGGAAGGCGCGGGTGTTGCTTTGACGCCCGGTATCGACTTCGGCGTTTACCGCGCCCGGAACCACGTTCGACTTGCCTACACCATTGACGAGCGCAAGCTGGAAGAAGGCATTCGCCGCTTGCGCGATTTCCTGTCGCGAACATGAACGCCAAGTCCGCAATCTTCCGCATTGGCCAAGTGGCGCACGCGCTGCAGCGCCGGACTGCGTCGGCAACTGACGCGCCGCGGCGGCGTCGCCGTCGTCGCTGGCCGATTGCGCTCGCCGTGCTGGCGGGCGTCATAACGCTCGCTGCGTGCGCATCGTTCGAGACGGTGGACTATTACTTGCAAGGCGCCGCCGGGCAATGGGACCTGATCTCCCGCTCGCAGCCGATCCCGGACGTCATCGGCAAGAGTGACGCGGCACTCGCCGCGCGCCTTTCCCGGATCCGCGAGATTCGTGCGTTTGCGAGCCGCGAGCTCGGACTGCCGGACAACGGAAGCTACACGCGATACACCGACCTCGGCCGTCCCTTCGTCACCTGGAACGTGTTCGCGACGCCGGAGCTTTCGATGACGCCGCGACAGTGGTGCTTCCCTGTTGCAGGGTGCGTCAACTATCGCGGCTATTTTCGCGAGAACGAGGCCGCGGTCGAGCAGAATCGTCTGAAGGCCGCGGGCGATGACGTCTATGTCGGCGGCGTGCCGGCGTACTCGACGCTCGGCTGGTTCGATGACCCGGTACTGTCGTCCTTCGTGCGCTGGCCGGAGACGGAAGTCGCCCGACTGATCTTCCACGAACTCGCGCATCAACTGCTGTATGTGAAGAGCGATTCGGTGTTCAACGAGTCGTTTGCGGTCACCGTGGAGGAAGCGGGCCTCGCCCGGTGGCTCGCCGCGCGCAAGGATCCGTCGCTCGCGACGCAGGCCGAGCGCGCGGAGTATCTGCGCGGGAAGTTCAGCGAGCTGGTGCGCACGACGCGCGCCAAGCTGTTCGCGCTCTACGACAGTCGTCTGTCGGACGACGAAAAGCGGCAGCGCAAGGCCGAGACGATTGCGGCGATGAAGGCCGCGTACGAGAAGGCCAAGGCCGGTGAGCCGGGTTTCGGCGGCTACGATCGCTGGTTCGCGCAACCGAACAACGCGGCGCTTGCCGCAATCGGCATCTACACCGATCGCGTCCCCGCGTTTCGCGAGCTGCTACGGGAGACGAACGGAGACCTGCCGACGTTCTACGAACGCGTGCGCCACATGGCGGGCTGGTCGAAGGAGCGCCGGGACGCGCAGCTCGACGCGTTGTCCACCCGCGCGGCAGCCGCGTCGATGTCGGCGCAGCACTCGCCAGCTTCCCACGCAGCGGATTGATCCGCAAGGCTTTTTACTGCTACAATCGAGGGCTTCCTTGCCTCACCCTTGGCAGAAGGGGAGGCCGCCAGGCGCATCCGATTCCCGGACTCACGCGCCTCACATGACCGAAAGGAGAGTTCTGCTCATGCGTCATTACGAAATCGTATTCATTGTGCATCCCGATCAGAGCGAGCAGGTGCCCGCAATGATCGAGCGGTATCGCACGATGGTCACGGGCCCGGGCGGTCGCATCCACCGGCTCGAAGATTGGGGCCGGCGACAGCTCGCCTATCCGATCCAGAAGGTGCACAAGGCGCACTACGTGCTGATGAACATCGAATGCGGAGCCGAGACGCGAAACGAGCTCGAGCACGCCTTCAAGTTCAATGACGCCGTGTTGCGCCATCTCATCGTCGCGATGGACGAGGCCGTCGTCACGCCATCGCCGATGATGAAGGAAGAGAAGGCGCGGTCGCTCACCGGCAGGGAGGCCGAGCGCGGCGAACGCGCCGAGAAGCCCCCGGTGGAAGCGCCGGCGGCGCCGCAACCGGCGCAGGCCTGACGAGCTGCGACCCGCGTGCCGGGGATCAACCGGTTCGCACTCGACGCGATTCTCACCGAGCGAGGCGACCTGCGGCATACCCCGGCGGGGATCGCCGCGATCGACTGCCAGCTTGCTCACCGCTCCGTTCAGGCGGAAGCGGGAGGCGAACGCCGCGTCGAATGCGAAGTGCACGCAGTCGCGTTCGGAGAGCTCGCGAATGCGCTTGCGCTGACTGCGTTGGGGTCATCGTTGCGCTGCGAAGGCTTCATGGCGCGTCGCTACCGCACTGGAACGAGCGTCGCGCTGCACCTGACCGGATTTACGCAGAACTGAACGGAAATCACGAGAGGAAATGACATGCCACGTCCATTGGGAAGAGGCAAGGGCAAGGGAAAGTTCAAGAAGGACGGCAAGCGCCGCGAGCGCGGCAATAATCTGTTCAAGCGCAAGAAGTTCTGCCGGTTCACCGCGGAGAACGTCAAGCAGATCGACTACAAGGACATCGACGTCCTGAAGGACTTCGTGCAGGAGAATGGCAAGATCATGCCCGCGCGGATCACCGGCACGAAGGCCCGTTATCAGCGCCAGCTCGGCACTGCGATCAAGCGTGCGCGGTTCCTCGCACTCCTGTCGTACACCGACCTCCACTGACGGAGCGCGACCAACATGCAAGTCATCCTGCTCGAGAAGATCGCCAACGTCGGAAACCTGGGCGATGTCGTCAAGGTCAAGGACGGATACGCGCGCAATTTCCTGATCCCGCATGGCAAGGCGAAGCGCGCCACTCCCGACAACCTGCAAGCAATCGAAGCGCGGCGCGCCGATCTCGAAAAGGCGGCCGGGGAGAAGCTCGCGGCCGCACAAGCACTGGCTGAGAAGCTGGAAGGCGCCATGCTGCGCATTTCGCAGAAGGCGGGCGTCGACGGCCGGCTGTTCGGTTCGGTCACGAACGTCGACGTCGTCGAGGCGTTGAAGCCGCAGGGCGTGCAGATCGAAAAGTCGATGGTGCGGATGCCATCCGGCCCGTTGAAGCAAGTCGGCGAGCATCCGGTGTCGATCGCGCTTCATACCGACGTCACCGCGCACATCACCGTCAACGTCGTCGGCGAGACGGTCGGCAACTAGGACCGGATTCACAAGCGCGCCTGCTCGCGCGGATCCGTGGCCCTTCGGACGATGAGCATTGCGTGTTGCGCGCTGTAGAATCACGCGTCCTCGCAGTGCTAAGGACTTCGCGTGCCTGACGATCTTCCGCTTGCCGACCTCAAGCTGCCGCCGCATTCGCTCGAGGCGGAGCAGTCGGTGCTCGGCGCGCTCATGCTCGACAACGACGCGGCCGATCGCGTGGGCGACGTCGTCAGCGCGGAGGATTTCTACAGCGACGCGCATAGGATCGTCTTTCGGCACATCACCCAGCTGATTGGCGAAGGCAAGCCTGCCGACGTCGTCACTGTTTCGGAGGCGCTGGCCTCGACGCAGAAGCTCGATTACGTCGGGGGCCTCGCATACCTCGGCGCGCTCGCGCAGAACGTCCCAACGGCCGCGAACGTTCGTCACTACGCGAACATCGTGCGCGAGCGCTCGATCCTGCGCCAGCTCGCCGCGACTGCAACGGAGATCGCCGAGCTCGCGTTCAACCCGCTCGGGCGCAACGCGAAGATGGTGCTCGACGAAGCGGAGGCGAAGGTCCTGCACATAGCGGAGCAGGGCTCGCGTGGCGCGCAGAACTTCCAGGTGATCGGCAAGTTGCTGGCAAGCGTCGTCGAGCGCATCGAGACGCTCTACAACCGCGACGATCCTTCGGACGTCACTGGCATTCCTACCGGGTTCAGCGATCTCGACAAGATGACGTCGGGGTTCCAGCCCGGCGATCTCGTCGTGATTGCCGGAAGACCGAGCATGGGCAAGACCGCCCTCGCGCTCAATATCGGCGAGCACGTCGCACTGAATACCGGGCTGCCGGTCGCCGTCTTTTCGATGGAAATGGGTGCGTCCCAGCTCGCGCTGCGGCTCATCGGTTCCGTCGGAAAGCTCGATCAGCACAAGCTCCGCACGGGACGGCTCGGACCTGAGGACTGGGACAAGCTCTCCAGTGCGCTCGGTCGATTGAACGAAGCGCCGATCCTGATCGACGAAACACCCGCACTGAATGCGATCGAAGTGCGTTCGCGGGCGCGCCGGCTGATGAAGCAGTACGGCAAGCTCGGCCTCGTCATCGTCGACTATCTGCAGTTGATGCAATCGACGTCGCAGGGCGAGAACCGCGCGACCGAGATCTCCGAAATCTCGCGATCGATGAAATCGCTCGCGAAGGAATTGAGCGTGCCGGTAATTGCGCTCTCGCAGCTCAATCGGTCGCTCGAGCAGCGACCGAACAAGCGGCCGGTGATGTCGGATCTGCGGGAATGCGTCACGGGCGAAACGCGCGTTCAGTTGAGTGACGGTCGGCGTGTCGCGATCGACAAGCTCGTCGGCTCGACCCCGGAGGTCATCTCCATCGACGCCAATCAGCGTTTGACCGTCGCGCGCGCCGATTGCGTCTGGTCCGTGGGAATCAAACCGGTCCTGAAAATTACGCTCGCGTCGGGACGCGCCTTGCGCGGGACCGCGAGCCACCGCCTTTTTGCGCAGGATGGTTGGCGAACAATGGGCGACTTGCACGTTGGCGATAGGCTCGCGCTCGCCCGCTCGATCCCGGAACCGGTCGAAACCAGCGAGTGGCCCGACCACACCGTTGCGCTGCTCGGACAGCTTGTCGGCCACGGCAGCTATTTGAAGGGTCAGCCGCTTCGCTATTGCACGGCATCCGAGGACAACAGTGCGCTGGTGCGGGACGCGGCGATGCGCATGGGCAGTCGTGTGA
>JBKPOL010000204.1:0-3349 GCA_046733075.1 Pseudomonadota bacterium
GCGCTCGATCGCGCCGCACGCAACGGATGACGCCCAGCGTGCGAGGCAAGCGGGTGCTGGTCACCGGCGCCGCGGGCTTCATCGGCATGCATGTGGCGAGCGCGCTCCTCGATGCCGGCGCCAGCGTAATCGGCGTGGACAGCTTCGATGCCTACTACGACGTCACGCTGAAGGAGGCGCGCGCCGAGCAGCTTGCTCCGCATCCGGCCTTCGAGATGCTTCGAGCGGATCTCGCGGACCCGCGGACCTGTGCGGACATCTTTGCAACGAAACCGGTAGATGCGGTGGTTCATCTCGCCGCGCAGGCGGGCGTTCGTTATTCGCTCGTCAATCCGGCCGCATATCTTCGCAACAACGTCGTCGCATTCGGTCATGTGCTCGAAGGATGCCGGCATGCACGAGTTGCGCATCTCGTATATGCGTCGTCGTCGTCGGTCTACGGCGCAAACGACGTGCTTCCGTTCTCGGAGGATCAGTCGGTCGATCACCCGGTAAGTCTCTATGCAGCGACGAAGAAGGCCAACGAGCTGATGGCGCACAGCTACAGTCATCTGTTCCGCACGCCGACGACAGGTTTGCGCTTCTTCACGGTGTACGGTCCGTGGGGTCGTCCCGACCAGGCGCCGATGATCTTCACGAGGGCGATCATCGAAGGCACCCCGATCGAGGTGTTCAATGGCGGCAGGATGGAGCGCGACTTCACGTACGTCGACGATGTCGTGGAAGGCGTCCTGCGTGTGCTCGAGCGGCCGCCGTCCGGCGATGGCGACGGCGCGCCTTACGCGATCTACAACATCGGGAACAATTCGGCCGTCGATCTGGACGCGTTCATTGCGACGCTCGAGGACCTGCTCGGGCGCCGGGCCATCCGCAACGACCGCCCGATGCAGCCGGGCGACGTGCGCGCGACGTACGCGTCGATCGACCGACTGCGCGACGCCATCGGCTTCGCGCCTCGAACCTCACTCGCCGATGGTCTTGCGCGCTTCGTAAGCTGGTATCGCCGCTACTATCGGGTGTGAAGAGTGAGCAAGGCGGTGGTGCTAAACTCCGCCCGCCCTGAAACGCATTGATCAGAATGATCCTCGTCACCGGCGGCGCAGGCTTCATCGGCGCGAACTTCGTGCTCGACTGGTTCGCACACGTAGACGAGCCACTCGTCAATCTGGACAAGCTGACGTACGCCGGGAATCTGCGGAGTCTCGCGCCGCTTGCCGCGGACAAGCGCCATGTTTTCGTCCGCGGCGACATCGGCGACGCGAAAACTGTCGGCGAGCTGCTGGCGCGGCATCGGCCTCGTGCGATCGTCAATTTCGCGGCGGAAACGCACGTCGATCGCTCGATTCGCGGCCCGGCGGCGTTCATCGAGACCAATGTCAGCGCAACGTTCGCGTTGCTCGAATGCGTCCGCGATTGGTGGAGCGCGCTGCCGTCGCCGGAGCGCGATGCGTTTCGATTCCTGCAGGTGTCGACCGACGAAGTCTACGGCTCGCTTGGACCTGTCGATCCGCCGTTTTCCGAGACGACGCCCTTCGCGCCGAACAGCCCGTACGCGGCGTCGAAGGCTTCCTCGGACCATCTGGTGCGCGCCTATCACCACACGTACGGTCTGCCGACGCTGACGACGAACTGCTCGAACAACTACGGGCCGTTGCAGTTTCCGGAAAAGCTGATTCCGCTGATGATCGTGAACGCCCTCGCCGGCAAGCCGCTGCCTGTCTACGGCGACGGGTTGAATGTCCGAGACTGGCTCTATGTCGGCGACCACTGCAGCGCCCTGCGTACCGTGCTTGCGCGCGGTCGTGCCGGCGAGACCTACAACATCGGAGGCAACGCGGAGATGGCGAATATCGATGTCGTTCGCACGCTATGCCGGCTCGTCGGGTCGCGCCGAGGCGACGTCGATTGCGAGGCGCTGATCACGTTCGTTGCCGACCGGCCCGGACACGATCGCCGCTACGCGATAGACGCAGCGAAAATCCGCCGCGAGCTCGGGTGGTCCCCGGCGGACACGTTCGAAAGCGGCATGCGCAAGACCGTCGACTGGTATCTCCAGAATGCGCCCTGGCTCGCGAGCGTGCAGAACGCGGAATACCGGCAATGGGTCGACCTGCACTACCAATGAGCGCGGCGAGGGCAGCTTCATCCGGGGCGAGCGCTGCGGGAACCGTGAAGCGCAAGGGGCTGATCCTCGCAGGCGGCTCGGGCACGCGGCTGCATCCGGTCACGCAGGTGGTGTCGAAGCAGCTGCTGCCGGTGTACGACAAGCCGATGATTTACTACCCGCTGTCAACCCTGATGCTTGCGGGCATCCGCGACATCCTGTTGATCTCCACGCCGGAAGACACCCCGCGCTTTGCGCAGTTGCTCGGAGACGGATCGAGATGGGGACTCGACCTGCACTACGCGGTGCAGCCGTCTCCCGACGGTCTCGCGCAGGCGTTCATCATCGGCCGCGACTACATAGGCCGCGACAACACGGTGCTCGTGCTCGGCGACAACATCTTCTACGGCCACGATCTGCAGCCGCAACTTCTGCACGCCGCCGGTACGTCGGCCGGCGCAACGATCTTCGCCTACCCGGTCGCCGACCCCGAGCGCTACGGCGTCGCGGAATTCGACCGGGCCGGCCACGTCGTCAGTCTCGAGGAAAAGCCGGCCGCTCCGAAATCGCGTTACGCGGTGACCGGGCTCTACTTCTACGACAACCGGGTCGTGGACGTTGCGAAGGAACTCGTGCCCTCGGCGCGCGGCGAGCTCGAGATCACCGACGTCAATCGCCGTTATTTGGAATGGGGGGCGTTGAACTGCGAAGTGATGGGACGGGGGATGGCGTGGCTCGACACGGGAACGCACGAATCGCTGCTCGAGGCATCGCAGTACATCGAGACGATCGAGCGCAGGCAGGGACTGAAGATCGCCTGTCCTGAAGAGATCGCATACCGGATGCATTACATCGACGCCGCGCAGTTGCACAGGCTCGGCACCGCGATGGCCAGGAATGGCTATGGCCGTTACCTGCTCCGCATTCTGGACGAGCCGGACGGACGCTGATGCGGGTGTCTCCCACGTCGTTGCCGGACGTGTTGCTCATCGAGCCGACGGTTTTCGGCGACGCCCGCGGCTTCTTTCTCGAGAGCTGGAATCGGCGGGCGTTCGCCGAGGCTGGCATCGATGTCGACTTCGTGCAGGACAACCACTCGCGCACGCGCCTCGGCGTGGTGCGGGGACTGCATTACCAGATCGAGCACGCGCAGGGCAAGCTCGTGCGCGTGACCGAAGGAGCGGTGTTCGACGTCGCAGTGGATCTGCGACGCGCATCGCCGACGTTCGGGCAGCACGTCGCGCT
>JBKPOL010000205.1:0-1883 GCA_046733075.1 Pseudomonadota bacterium
GGGATTTCGTGGCGTGGCACAGCTATCTCGATACGCTCAGGTCCTATGACGTCGCTTCGCAAACGCCCGAGCAGAAACTTTCGACACGCGTCTTGACCTGGTTCATCGAAAGCCGACTGGAGGGCGAGAAGATCCGCCTCCACGATTACCCGGTGAACCAGCTCGCGGGCGTGCAAAGTGAGACGGCTGATTTCCTTATCAACGTCCACCGCATCGACGATCAGCGAAGCGCCGAGGACTACCTACGGCGGCTCCGGGAGGTGGGTCGCAAGTTCGACCAGGTGCTGGAAGGACTCGTGCGGCCGATTGCGCGAGGAGACGCTGCGCGCGGTGCCCTGGTTGTCGATACCGGAATCCACTACAAGTGCTGGCCACGCCAACGGGCGATCACTTACATGCTCGACGAGACCGGCATGCCGGAGGCCACCGTCGTGTCCGAGGTCGAACGCTACAATGTCAATCCGGGGCAGGCGTGCGCCCACAAGGTCGGCATGATGAGCATCCGAGCGGCGCGTGAACGTGCGCAACCCGCACTTGGCGCGCGATTCGACGCCGACGCGTTGAAAACCTTCCACGATGTCGTGTTGCGCGACGGCGCACTTCCGCTCGACGTGCTTGATGAACAGGTGGACGGCTGGATCAGCAATCAGCTCCAGATCCGCGCTGGTCAAGATGCGGTGGACCGATCCAGTGCGCACCGTCGATGATGAACGAATATCATCCGTTGTGGGAAATCGGCATCGGCACAGCGCTCGTGCTGCTCGTCCTGTTCGCACACGGCTTTGCGATGTTCGGGATCCAGCGGATGTTCGACACCTGGTTTCCGCATCTCGTCCTCCGGCCGCACGCCGTCCTCACAAAGGTGCTGATCGGTGGAGTCGTGCTCAGTCTGCTGGCGGTTCACTACGTCGAGATCCTGATGTGGGCGGCGACGATGTACGCCGTGGGCGCATTGCCCGATATGCGCAGCGCGTTCTATTTCGCAGGGGGTGCCTACACCACGTACGGTTCCGGCGACTTGTATCTGCCCGCCAACTGGCGCCTGCTCGGCTTCATGATCGCAACGTCAGGACTCTTCACGTTTGCCTGGACAACGGGCATCCTGATCGGTTTGATGAACCGCTTTTTGCATGAGCGCGGTCCGAACGCCCATGTCAAATAGACTCGACCCGCCGCACTCCGCGAGACTCGACCCGCCGCACTCCGCGCGCCTCGATGCCGACGAGATTGCGCACTATCATCAGCAGGGCTTTGTCGTGCCCCGGTTCCGGCTGCCGGCGCACGAGGTTGTGGGCTTACGCCAAGCGCTCGATGCGCTGATCGCCGCGAACCCTGGCGTGCGACCCGAAAAGCTCGTGTCGGCGCACGTTCAAGGCGACAACGGCGAAGGCGTGCATGGCGACGCGCGCTTTCTCGCCCTCGCGCGGGATCCGCGCATCGTCGAGCTCGTCTCCGGGGTGCTCGGCGACGACATCGTGCTGTGGGGCTGTCATGTCTTCTGCAAGCCGGCCGGCGACGGTTACGAGACGCCCTGGCACCAGGACGGTCACTACTGGCCGATCCGACCGCTCGCCAATTGCACCGTGTGGGTCGCGCTTGAGGCGTCGACGGTCGAGAACGGCTGCCTGCGCGTGATACCGCGCTCTCACCGCGCCCGTACGTTGCACGAGCATCTGCACGAAGACCGCGCGGACCTCACGCTCAATCAACGGCTTGCCGCCGGCAGCTTCGCAGTGCGCGACGCGGTCGACATCGAGCTCGAGCCGGGACAGATGTCGCTGCACGACGTCTACATGATCCATGGCGCGGAACCCAATCGCTCAGGGAAGCGGCGGACGGGCGTGGCGCTGCGCTACATGCCGGCGACGTCGGTCTTCGAACGC
>JBKPOL010000206.1:0-7517 GCA_046733075.1 Pseudomonadota bacterium
GCTCGCCGGCGAGCGCATCGAAATCCGCATCGGGCTCCGCGTACGCCGCATAGATTTCGTCCAGCCGGGACTTTGCAGCAAGCACGTCGCCCATCCCTTGCTCGACGGCGGTGCGCACGGTCGTGGCCGGGTCGATCACGAGCTCCTGCGGCAGATAGCCGATGCGCATGTCGGGCATCGGCACCGCTTCGCCCTCGAACTCGGTGTCCTCGCCCGCCATGATGCGCAGCAGACTGGACTTGCCCGCGCCGTTCAGTCCGAGCACGCCGATCTTGGCGCCGGGAAAGAACGACAGCGAAATATCCTTGAGAATGACGCGCTTGGGCGGGACGACCTTGCCCACACGATTCATCGTGTAAACGTATTGAGCCATGGGGAGACTGCTGGGCGAGGAGGTGCGAAAGCGCGATTATCGCAGCCGCCGAGCGCCGGGCAGGACGGCGGCTAAAGCGTGGTGCGGTGGTTCGTGCTGTGCGCGCCCGAGCGTCGGCGCGTGACGTGTGCTGGGACGCCCGGAATCAGGGCCGGGCCGGTCCGTTCGTCAACTGCAGATCCGTCGTGCGACCGGCTACGAGCTGGCTGCCGTTCGTGGTGATCGTCCCGCTCGCGTCGCCGCTCCGGAGCTCGCGGAATCGCTGCTTGTCCGATTCGTAACGCGCCGCGACAGTCGCTGACTCGTTCTGGCGGGCCTTGATGTAGTTCATCTGGCGGGCGATTTCTTCGTCGATCGACTCGATTTCACGCTTGATCTCGCCGGGAACCGGCCGTGGAGAATAGGTCGATTGCTTGGCGTCGAGCTCCGCGCGGCGCTTTTGCATCTGCGCGATGAACGCCTCCGCCGATTGGATCTGTCCCTCGATCGTTGCCACCGCGCGCGTCCTGGCGAGATCGATTTCGGTTTCGCTCGTATAGGACTCCAGCAGTGCGCGGTCGCGGCGAGCTGCGAGCAACTTCGCGCGTTCGGCCGCGCGCGCAAGCTGCTCTTCGCTGTCGTTCCTGGGCATTGCACGCGGCGTAACGGTCCGTGCCTGCTCCGTCTTGCGCACCGTCAGGCCATCGCGGTTCAGCTCGGCGCTTGCGCGGTTGACCGCGTCGGCGGGCATCTTGTCGCTGTAATGGATGATGCCGCGCTCGTCGGTCCACTTGTAGAGGGCGCCGTGGGCCTTCGTCGTGAACGTCATGACGGCGGCACCGAGCAGCAGCAACGCGAGCAGTCCGAGTCGCGGAACAACGCGTTGCGGCACGCGCGCAACGACGCTCCGATGGCCAGTGCCGGAATGCAGCGACGCTCGGCGCGGGTGTGCGTTCATCATGTCCTCGAGATCATCGGTTGGGTGCGCCGACATCGGCTGCGCGCGCGGCGCGTAGCGATGCCGGTTCGCGCCGCGGCCAGCTTCGAACGGAATTCCACAAAAGCAACGAGGTACTGTACGGCAAATTATGCCCCTTCGCGTCCGGGGGATCACCGGATTTCTGCGACCCGCCCACGTAACAGGTTCGCCGAAAGCTAAGCAGTTCGCGTGCCACGCCGATTTTCAGTCGTACCGCGCGTTGCAGCATGTCGTGAACAACCTGCAGCGAGAATACGGCCGACGATCGCGCGCGAGAAACGTGCGAGATGTTGCCGATCTTCGTTGCGCAGCCCGTTGCATTCGCTCGACGCGCGGCTTGGCGACGAGAGGCATTCACGGCTGCGATAAACTCGCACGCTGTCAATCGATGCGAATCATCACGCTGAACGTCAACGGACTTCGGGCTGCGGAGCGCAAGGGCCTCGCCCGCTGGCTCGCGCGCATCGAGCCGTGGGACGTCGTGTGTCTGCAGGAGATCCGGTGTGCAGGGTGCGACGTGCCGCGCTCGCTCGCTTCGCCGCGGAAATCGCACGCGTCCTTCCACCCGGCGCTTCGCAAGGGGTATAGCGGCGTGGCGCTGTATGCGAAGGCGTCGCCGCGCGTGTTAACGGGATTCGGCCACGCGGAATTCGACGACGAGGGCCGCTACCTTCAGGCGGATTTCCCGAACGTGTCGGTCATCAGCGTCTATCTGCCTTCGGGTTCGAGCGGCCCGCATCGACAGGCTTCGAAATTCCGGTTTCTCGAAGCGTTCCTCCCGCACCTCGACAACCTCGTCCGAAGCGGGCGAGAGGTCGTCCTGTGTGGCGACTGGAACATCGCGCATCAGCCGATCGACCTGCGCAACTGGCGCAGCAACCAGAAGAACTCGGGCTTCCTGCCGGAGGAGCGCGCCTGGCTTTCGCGCGTGTTCGGCGAGGTCGGCCTGATTGACGTGTTTCGCCGCGTCGACCCGCGCCCCGATCAGTACACGTGGTGGTCGAACCGGGGCCAGGCATGGAAGAAGAACGTCGGGTGGCGCATCGACTATCAGGTAGCGACCCCGGGGATCGCCGCGAAGGCACGCATGGCATCCATCTACAAGCAGCGCCGCTTCTCCGACCACGCGCCGCTCATCATCGATTACGACTTCGATCTCGGGTAGCGCCTCGCACCGGGATCGCTTGAACGCGCGCTGATGCTGCGCATCTCGAAGCTCACGCTCGCGCGCGGTGCAAAGCCGCTGCTCGAGAACGCATCCCTCGCGGTGCACGACGCCCACAAGGTCGCGCTTGTCGGCGCAAACGGCGCGGGAAAGTCGAGCCTGTTCGCGGCGCTCCGAGGTGAACTCGTCCCCGATGCCGGCGAGATCGACGTTCCGCCCCGCTGGGTCGTCGCTCACGTCGCGCAGGAAACGCCCGCCGTGAGCACGCCCGCGATCGAGTTCGTCCAAGATGGCGACAACGAATTGCGCGACATCCAGGAAGCGCTTCGTGCGCCCCACGTGGAGGGTGCCGAGCTCGCCGAGCTCCACCATCGATTCGAGGCGATCGGAGGCTACGGCGCGCGAGCGCGTGCGGCCACGCTGCTTGCCGGACTCGGATTCTCCGAAGCGCAGCAGGCGAAGCCCGTCGAGTGGTTCTCCGGCGGATGGCGAATGCGCCTGAGCCTCGCGCAGGCGCTGATGTGCCGCTCGGACCTGCTGCTGCTCGACGAACCGACGAATCACCTCGACCTCGACGCGGTGCTGTGGCTCGAGGACTGGCTCGGGCGCTACCCGGGTACGCTCCTGTTGATCACGCACGACCGCGACTTTCTCGACGCCATCGCCGACACGATCGTCCACGTGGATGGGCGTACGCTGACGACGTACAGCGGAAACTATTCGCAGTTCGAGCGCCAGCGCGCTGCGCAGCTCGCGCTGCAGCAGTCCGCGTACGCCAAGCAGCAGCGGCAGATCGCGCACCTGCACGCCTTCGTCGATCGTTTCCGCGCGAAAGCCACCAAGGCCCGGCAAGCGCAAAGCCGCATCAAGGCCCTCGAGCGGATGGAAACGATCGCTCCCGCGCACGTCGACAGCCCGTTCTCCTTCACTTTCCTGCCGGTTGCGGAAACGGGCGCGCAGCAGCTCGTCCGTCTGGATCGCGTCACGCTCGGTTATCCGGATTCGCCTCCGGTGTTGCGCGACGTGGAATGGGCGGTGCTCGCCAAGGCGCGCATCGGTCTTCTCGGTGCGAACGGTGCCGGAAAGTCGACGCTGCTGAAAGGCCTCGCCGGCATGATGACCCCGAGCGATGGCACGCGCTTCACCTCGCAGCGCCTGCGCGTCGGCTATTTCGCGCAGCACCAGGTCGAGCAGTTACGCGCTGATCAATCGCCGCTCCGGCATCTTTCGCAGCTCGAGCCGCAGGCGCGCGAACAGGAGCTCCGCGACTTCCTCGGCGGTTTCGACATCCGAGGTGACATGGCGACGTCGCCGGTCGCGCGCTTCTCGGGCGGCGAGAAGGCCCGGCTCACGCTCGCGCTGATCGTCCGGCAGCGACCGAACCTGCTGCTGCTCGACGAGCCGACCAATCACCTCGATATCGAGATGCGGGAAGCGCTCACCGAGGCACTGCAGGATTACGGCGGCGCGCTCATCGTCGTCGCGCACGACCGTCATCTGCTTCGCGCCACCGTCGACGAGTTGTGGCTCGTTGCAGATGGCGACGTGAAGCCCTTCGACGGGGATCTGGACGACTACCGCGCGTGGGTGCTGAGCCGCGATCGCCGGGCGGCAGCGTCCCTTGACGAGGATGCCGTCCCGGACGCCGACGCACCGCAGCCCCGGTCGTCCATCGAGCGGCGCGTGCAGAAGCGCGAAGAAGCCGAGGCGCGGCAGCGGCGTGCCGACGAGCGCAAGC
The DNA here is from genome assembly GCA_046733075.1 of Pseudomonadota bacterium. GTDB lineage: Bacteria > Pseudomonadota > Gammaproteobacteria > Burkholderiales > Casimicrobiaceae > VBCG01. Next base: position 4,235 of record JBKPOL010000206.1, read on the forward strand.
CGCTTCTCGCGCGACAACGCGTACTCGAGCAGGATCTCGAGAGCCTCACCGCGGAGAAGGCGTCGCTCGATGCGTGGCTCGCAACGAGCGCGGCGTACGCGGAAGACATGAAGGATCGCCTCGTTGCTTCCATCGCGCGACAGGGCGAGCTCACGTGGACGCTTGCGCAGGTGGAATCGGAGTGGCTCGAGATCGCCGAAGCGCTGGAGCGTGTTGGAAAAATAGGGTCTAGGCCTAGTTAACAGGCCCTAGGCGACGAACGGACCGGGCCGATAGAACAGGTAGACGGCGAAGCCGAGGGTGTCGCGACCCCACCGCAGATACGCGTCGCGCCAGCGACGGATCTGCTCGAGCATTCCAGGAACGTCGGGGTCGTCGGGCTGCTCCCGCGCGTAGCGCTCGATCGAGCGACAGTACTTCCATTCGTACTCGTCCCACTCGTCGCTCGTCGCCGTGGTGGCGTGCATCGGGATGAGGCCCGCCTCGACGCCCGCCTGCACGTTGCCCGCGTGATTGCGGTATTGCGACGGTTCACCGCCGAGGAACGACAGGTACTGCGGGTGGGGCCGCCGGTTCCAGAAGCCCTCGCCGATCAGCACGTAGCCACCCGACTTCGTCCATGATTTCAAGTGCCGGCAGATGCCCGCGATGCCCCCGGGAATGCCGTCTGCACCGAGCATCACCGTTAAGTGGAACGTCTCTGGATCGGCCTGGAATTCCGCGATGTCCATGTTGTCGAGATGCAATCTGCCGAGTGCGCCGGTCCACTCGGCGCGCTCACGTGCTGCGTCGAGCATCAGGGACGAGTTGTCGATGGCCAGCACGCGGGCGCCGAAGCGCTCGATGATGCGCAGCGCAAGCTCCGCGCGACCGCAGCCGAGGTCCAGCACGCGCGACGACGCGTCGAGCGGCAGCAGGTCGAGCAGACGCTCGATCTTCGCCGCCGAGATCGGGTTGCAATAGTCGTGGTCGCGATGCGCGATCGCGCTGAATTTCTGCCGGTTCATCGACGGCGGCCGGGTCCCGCGTTCACGGTGGGGTTTGATCAGCGCTCTCATCACGCCAGGGTGCAACGCGCAACAGCAGCAGCATGCCGGGCAACGCCAATACGGTACACAACAAATAGAAGTCGAGCCAGCCCGTCTGCTCGACGATCCACCCGGTTGTCGCGTTGATGACCGTTCGCGGCACCGCAGCGAGACTCGTGAACAACGCGTACTGCGTCGCCGTGTAGCGCGGGTCGGTCGCGCGTGCAATGTACGCGGTGAATGCGGCGGTGCCAAGACCGACGCCGAGCGCTTCGAAGGCAATCACGAACGCAAGCAGCAGGCGCTCGGGCGTATGCACGTACGCGAGCCAGGCGAAGCCGAGGATCGACACGAGCTGCACGACGCCGAAAATCCACAGTCCCTTGTTGATGCCGATCCTCACCATCCACAAGCCGCCGAGGAGCCCGCCGATGACGCTCGCCCAAAGCCCGGCGTTCTTTGCGATGACGCCGATGTCCGTCATCGTGAAGCCCATGTCGAGGTAGAAGGGCGTCGCGAGTGCGGTCGCCATGCTGTCGCCGAGCTTGTAGAGGAAGATGAACAGCAGGACGGTCAAAGCTGCGCGCCATCCGTTGCGCGTGACGAACTCGTGGAACGGCTCGACCACCGCTTCACGCAACGTCCGCGGCCGTCCCTTCACAAGCGGCGGCTCGCGCGCGACGAGCGTCAGTGCGAGCCCTGGCAGCATGAACAGCGCGGTGACGACGTACACGGTCGACCACGGCATCCGATCGGCGAGAATCAGCGCGAGCGCCCCCGGCACGAGACTCGAAATCCTGTATGCATTGACGTGAATCGACGTGCCGAGACCAAGCTCCCGGTCGGGCAGGATCTCGCGCCGGAACGCGTCGAGCACGATGTCCTGGCTCGCGGAGAAGAACGCAACGATCGTCGACAGCGCAACGATCGTCCAGATATCGACCTTGGGGTGCAGCATGCCGAACAGCGGGATCCCTGCGAGTAGCGTGAGCTGCGTGACGAGCATCCATCCCAGCCGTCGTCCGAGGAGCGGCAGCGCATAGCGATCGAGCAGCGGTGACCACAGGAACTTCCACGTGTAGGGAAGCTGGATCAGCGCGAAGAATCCGATCGTCTTCAGGTCGACACCCTCGGTGCGCAACCATGCCGGCAGGAGGTTGATCAGCAGGTACAGCGGCAGTCCCGAAGAAAACCCGGTGAATATGCAAATGAGCATCCGCCGGTTGAAGAGGGCCTCGCGCCACGTCTCCCGTCGCGCGGCCGGCAGCGCAGCCGGTTGCGCGCGACGGGTCGCCTCCGGGCCGCCGCTCATTGCTTGCGGAAGCGATAGATGGCGAGTTCGCCCGTCAGATTGGGTGCGAGCCGGGCGGCGCGACCGCGCGCGAGCACGACGCGATCGAGAACGCGATAGCGGCGCGCGGCGAGAAACGCGTCGAAGTCCGCAACCGTGCAGAGATGAATGTTCGGCGTGTCGTACCACTGGTAGGGCAGCGACGGCGAAACCGGCATCCGTCCCCGCAGCACCTGAAGCCGATGCGACCAGTGCCCGAAGTTGGGGAACGTGATGATCGCCTCGCGCCCGACCCGAAGCATCTCGTTGACGATGGCCTCGATGCGACGCATCGCCTGCAATGTCTGCGACAGGATGACGACATCGAATGCGCCGTCGTCGAACCCGGCGAGACCGCGCTCGAGGTCGCTCTGCAGCACGTTGATGCCGTTGCGAACGCTCGCGAGCACGCCTGCATCGTCGATCTCAATGCCGTACCCGCCCGCGCGGCGCTCCTCGGCGAGAAAGCGCAAGAGTGCGCCGTCCCCGCATCCGAGGTCGAGCACGCGGGCACCGGTGGCGATCCAGCTGCCGATCGTCGCGTAATCCGCGCGCCCCATCGCATTGGCGAGCGGGGCGTCGACATTCATCATCGGACGGGCCACCGGTGTCCTACCCCGCAAGTTTCGAAGATCAAGGAGTCGTCGAGTGAAGTTACGGGACGGACCTAGGAGACGGCTTCGCGCGCAGTGTCGTGCGCCGGCAGCGAAACCGGTGTCGCCTCCCCTATCCGGTCGAACCACGCGCGCACAACCGCGTGATACTGCGGATTGTCGAGCAGGAACGCGTCGTGCCCGTGCGGTGCGGCGATTTCCGCGTACGACACGTCGCGGCGTTCGCGGACCAGCGCCTTGACGATTTCGCGCGACCGCGACGCGGGAAAGCGCCAGTCGGTGGTGAAGGACACGACGAGAAACCGGCATGT
>JBKPOL010000207.1:0-9292 GCA_046733075.1 Pseudomonadota bacterium
GCGCCTGGTCGGCGCAAAGACAGGGACGAAAGCGCGGGAGACGGCAGATGTATGATCATTCGATGAATTTCGGCCTCGGCGACGACATCGAGGCGTTGCGCGACCTGGTGCGCCGCTTCGTCCGCGACGAGATCGCGCCGCTGGCCGACGAGGCAGACCGTGCGGGCCGCTTCCCGGAGGCCTTGTGGCCGAAGCTCGGCGCCCTGGGCCTGCTGGGCATCACCGTCGAGGAAGCCTACGGCGGCACGAACATGGGGTATCTCGCGCACGTCCTCGCCATGGAAGAGATCAGCCGAGCGTCGGCCTCCGTGGGACTGTCGTACGGGGCGCATTCCAATCTCTGCGTGAACCAGCTGAGGCGAAACGGCAGCGAGGCGCAGAAGCGGCGCTATCTTCCCCCGTTGATCAGCGGCGAGCACATCGGCGCGCTCGCGATGAGCGAGACCGGCTCCGGCTCGGACGTCGTTTCCATGCGCACGCGCGCCGACAGGAAGGGCGATCGCTACGTGCTGAACGGCAGCAAGATGTGGATCACCAACGGTCCGGACGCGCATACGCTGATCGTGTACGCCAAGACCGAACCGGCGGCGGGAGCGAAAGGCATCAGCGCCTTCATCATCGAAAAGGGCTTCAAGGGCTTCTCGACCGCCCAGAAGCTCGACAAGCTCGGGATGCGCGCGTCGAACACATGCGAGCTCGTGTTCGACGACTGCGAAGTGCCCGAGGAGAACGTGCTCGGGCGGGAGAACGATGGCGCGCGCATCCTGATGAGCGGCCTCGACTACGAGCGACTCGTGCTCGCCGGCGGTCCGCTCGGCATCATGCAGGCGTGCCTCGACGTCGTGCTTCCGTACGTCCACGACCGCAGGCAATTCGGACAATCGATCGGCGAGTTCCAGCTGATGCAGGGCAAGCTCGCGGACATGTATACGACGCTCAATGCGTGCCGGGCTTATGTCTATGCAGTGGCCAAGGCGTGCGATCGCGGCGAGACGACGCGCAAGGACGCAGCGGGCGCAATCCTCTACGCGGCGGAGAAGGCGACGTGGATGGCCGGGGAAGCGATCCAGGCGCTCGGCGGCAACGGTTACATCAACGAGTTTCCGGTCGGCCGCCTGTGGCGTGATGCGAAGCTGTACGAGATCGGCGCCGGCACGTCCGAAATCCGCCGCATGCTGATCGGCCGCGAGCTGTTCAAAGAGACGGCGTAGCCCGATGAACAGGGCCTGACCGGAGCGCCGTCATCGCGACCCTCGCCAAGCTCCTCGAGCAGAACGCGCTATGGTCCGCGCGGATGCGCTCGGCCGATCCCGAATTCTTCGCGCGCCTCGCGCGCCAGCAGGCGCCCGAGTACTTGTGGATCGGATGCTCCGACAGCCGCGTTCCGGCCAACGAGATCGTGGACCTGCCGCCCGGCCAGCTCTTCGTCCATCGCAACATCGGCAACGTGGTCGTGCACACGGATCTCAACTGTCTGTCCGTCATCCAGTTCAGCGTCGACATGCTTCGCGTCAAGCACATCATCGTCGTCGGTCATTACGGTTGCAGCGGCGTACAGGCGGCGCTCGAGCGCCAGCGGATCGGACTGTCGGATAACTGGTTGCGGCACATCCAGGACGTGCATCAGAAGCACGCTTCGCGAATCGACGCCGTGGACGCGTCGGAGCGCGGCGCGTTCCTCTGCGAATTGAACGTGATCGAGCAGGTCGTGCACGTGTGCCAGACGACCGCGGTGACGGACGCGTGGCAGCGCGGGCAGGACCTGACGATTCACGGCTTTGTCTATGGCCTGCACGATGGCCTGCTGCGCGATCTCGGGGTTTCGGTAACGCGCATCACCGACGTTGGCGAAGCGCATTCGACGGCATTGAGCGCACTGGTCGAACGGCGGAGCGCGACGCACTCTGTTCCTCCGGGTGGCGCGGAAACGGCATGACGGCGATCCAGTCGGCCGTCGACACGCGTAGCGACGAATTCCGCGCGAACGCCGAGCGCCTGCGCTCGCTCGTCCAGGACTTGCGCGACAAGACCGCCCACGCCGCGCGGGGCGGCAGCGACGATGCAAGACGCAAGCACCTCGAGCGCGGCAAGCTGCTGGTCCGCGAACGGATCAACGCGCTCGTCGACCCGGGCTCTGCGGTGCTCGAATTGTCGCCGCTCGCGGCGTTCGGCATGTACGGCGGCGATGTGCCGTCCGCGGGCATCGTGACGTGCGTCGGACGCGTGTCCGGCCGCGAATGTGTGATCGTCGGCAACGACGCGACGGTCAAAGGCGGGACGTACTACCCGATGACCGTGAAGAAGCATCTGCGAGCGCAGGAGATCGCCGTGCAGAACCGGCTGCCGTGCATCTACCTGGTCGACTCGGGCGGCGCATTCCTCCCGGCGCAGGACGAGGTCTTTCCGGATCGCGACCATTTCGGCCGCATCTTCTACAACCAGGCGAACCTGTCCGCACAAGACATCCCGCAGATCGCCGTCGTGATGGGATCGTGCACGGCCGGCGGCGCCTACGTTCCGGCGATGTCGGACGAGACGATCATCGTCCGCAACCAGGGCACGATCTTTCTCGGCGGTCCGCCGCTCGTCAAGGCCGCGACCGGCGAGGAGGTCAGTGCGGAAGAACTCGGCGGCGGCGACGTCCACACGCGCATCTCGGGCGTTGCCGATCATCTCGCCGAAAACGACTCCCACGCGCTGCATCTCGCACGGCAGATCGTTGCAAAGCTGAACAGCGTGAAATCCGTCACGCTCGATGTGCGCGCGCCCGCCGAGCCACTCTACGACGCGGACGAGCTATACGGCGTGATACCTGCTGATACCCGCAAACCCTACGACGTCCGCGAGGTGATCGCGCGGATCGTCGACGCCTCGGCACTCGACGAGTTCAAGTCCCGGTATGGGACGACACTCGTCACCGGGTTTGCGCGCATTCATGGCTATCCGGTCGGAATCGTCGCGAACAACGGGATCCTGTTCTCGGAGTCTGCGTTGAAGGGCGCGCATTTCATCGAGTTGTGCGCACAGCGTCGGATTCCGCTCGTGTTCCTGCAGAACATCACCGGGTTCATGGTTGGCCGGAAGTACGAGCACGAGGGCATTGCGCGCAACGGTGCGAAGATGGTGACCGCGGTTGCGTGCGCACGGGTGCCGAAATTCACGATGCTAATCGGCGGCAGCTTCGGCGCTGGCAACTACGGGATGTGCGGCCGTGCGTATTCCCCGCGCTTTTTGTGGATGTGGCCGAACGCCCGGATCTCCGTGATGGGGGGCGAGCAGGCGGCGTCGGTCCTCGCGACCGTCCGCAAGGATGGCATGAAGGGCGCAAGCAAAGGCTGGACGGCGAAGCAGGAGGAAGAATTCAAGGCGCCGATCCGCGAGCAATACGAGACGCAGGGTCATCCGTACTACGCAACGGCGCGCCTTTGGGACGACGGCGTCATCGACCCCGCGCAAACGCGGCGCGTACTCGGTCTTGCGCTTTCCGCATCGCTGAACGCGCCGATCGAGGAGACACGCTTCGGCGTGTTCCGCATGTGAGAAAGGCCAGGTCGTGAACTACCAGGCGCTGGATGTTCGAGTGGACTCGGGAGTGGCAACGGTATGGATGAACCGGCCCGAGCGCCACAACGCATTCGATGACACGCTGATTGTCGAATTGCAGGCCGCTTTCAGCGTGCTCGACGACGACGCCGCGACGCGGGTGATCGTGCTGGCCGGACACGGGAAGAGCTTTTCGGCCGGTGCCGATCTCAACTGGATGCGCCGCGCCGCCGCCTATGGCTTGGAAGAAAACCTGCGTGATGCCCGGGCGCTCGCGGCGATGCTGCGCACGATCGACCGCACGCGAAAACCCACGGTCGCGCGCGTTCACGGCGCTGCGCTCGGCGGCGGCACCGGGCTCGCTTGCGCCTGCAACATCGCAATCGCATCGACCGATGCGTCGTTCGCCACCACCGAAGTCAAGTTCGGCATCGTGCCTGCCACGATCGGACCGTACGTCGTACGCGCGATCGGCGAACGGATGGCAAGCCGATACTTTCTGACCGCGGAACGCTTCGATGCGCATGAGGCGCGGCGAATCGGCATGGTGCACGAAGTGTGCGCGCCCGAAGCGCTCGACGAGCGCGTGCGCTCAGTGACACAGAGTCTGCTCGCGGGCGGACCGAACGCGCAGGCTGCGGCGAAGCTTCTGCTGCGCACGATCACGCACCGAACCATCGACGATGCGCTGATCGAGGACACCGCGCGGTGCATCGCCGAGCTTCGTGCGACACCCGAGGCGAAGGAGGGCGTGGGAGCGTTCCTCGACAAGCGCGATCCGGGATGGCGCTCATGACATGAACGTCGATTGCGCGTGTTCACCAAGATCCTGATCGCGAACCGCGGCGAGATCGCCTGCCGCGTCATCAGAACGGCACGCCGCCTCGGCATTCGCACGGTTGCCGTGTTTTCGGAGGCCGACGCCAGCGCACGGCATGCGCGACTCGCCGACGAGGCGGTCCACCTCGGCGGTCCCGCGCCGCGCGACAGCTATCTCAACATCGCGCGTATCGTGGACGCGGCTCGCAAGACCGGCGCAGAGGCGGTTCATCCCGGCTATGGCTTTCTCTCGGAAAACGAGGAATTCGCGCAGGCATGCGCGGACCAGGGTCTGGTCTTCATCGGCCCGCCGGTCGAAGCAATCCGCGCGATGGGCAGCAAGAGCGCAGCGAAGCAGCTGATGGAGCGCGCGAACGTGCCACTCGTCCCCGGCTATCACGGCGACAAGCAGGACGCGACGCTGCTGCGCAAGGAGTCGGAGCGCATCGGCTATCCGGTGCTGATCAAGGCGAGTGCGGGTGGTGGCGGCAAGGGTATGCGCATCGTACGCGTCCCCGGCGACTTTTCCGATGCGCTCGCATCCTGCCGCCGCGAGGCCAAGTCGAGCTTCGGCGACGACCGCGTGCTGGTCGAGAAATACGTGGAGCGCCCTCGACACATCGAGATCCAGGTGTTCGCAGACAATCACGGGAATTTCGTGCACCTGTTCGAGCGCGATTGTTCCGTCCAGCGGCGTCATCAAAAGGTGCTCGAGGAAGCGCCTGCCCCCGGCATGACCGAGGCGCGGCGGCGGCAGATGGGCGACGCGGCGGTGGCAGCTGCACGCGCGGTTGGCTACCGGGGAGCGGGGACCGTCGAGTTCATCGTCGATCCGGCGGGCGGGTTCTATTTCATGGAGATGAACACACGGCTGCAGGTCGAGCATCCGGTGACGGAAATGATCACGGGGCAGGACCTCGTCGAGTGGCAGTTGCGTGTCGCGAACGGCGAGCGCCTGCCGCTTTCGCAGCAGCAGCTATCGATCCGCGGTCACGCACTCGAAGCGCGCGTGTACGCGGAAGATCCGGACAAGGGCTTCCTGCCTTCGACCGGCAAGCTGATCCATCTTGCGCCGCCCGCCGAGTCGTTGCACGTGCGTCTCGATACGGGAGTCACGCAGGGCGATGAGATCACGCCTTACTACGATCCGATGATCGCGAAGCTGATCGTTTGGGAGCAGACGCGCGCTCTCGCCCTTTCGCGCATGTTCCAGGCGCTTGCCGAGTATCGGATCGTCGGCGTGGCGAACAACATCGAGTTCCTGTCGCGCCTTGTCGCCTCGCCCGCTTTCACGCGCGGCGACCTCGACACGGAGCTGATCGAGCGCGAGCACGCGTTTCTTTTTCCCGAGCAAGGACAGGTTCCGCGCGAAGCTTGGCTCGTGGCGGCGCTCGCGACGGTCCTGCGCGAGGAAGAGATGTCGCGAGCAGCGGCTGCGCGCGATGCGGACCCGTACTCGCCGTGGCACCTGCTCGATGGCTGGCGCTTGAACTCCGGATTCGAGCGCCGGCTGATCTTTCGGCATGGCGATCAGGAAACGCCTGTCGTCGTCGGTTACGGGCGCGATTACTACGATCTCACCCTCGACGGCACGACGACGCCCGCGCGCGGCGAGCTCGGACGCAACTCGACGTTGCGCCTCGAACTCGCCGGCCTGCGCCTCGACGCAACCGTCGTTGCGGCCGGGGAGCGCCGGCATGTTTTCCTCAACGGACGGAGCTACCAGCTTGCGCGGGTCGATCCGCTTTATCATGGCGGCGAAGGGCAGGGCCTCGAAGGGCGACTCGTTGCACCGATGCCGGGCCGCGTCGTTGCGTGGCTGGCGAAGCCGGGTACGGACGTCGACAAGAATGCGCCTCTGCTGATCCTCGAGGCGATGAAGATGGAGCACACGATCACGGCGCCCTCCGACGGCAGGGTCGAGGCATTCCGCTTCGCCGTGGGTGAGCAGGTCACCGAAGGTGCGGAGCTCGTGGACTTCGTGAAGCGCGCATAGCATGGCCGCGTCTGGAAGCGCGACGCCGAAGGTGTCTCAGGCTGCAATTCACCTGCATCAGGTGACGTAGATCATGCCGCTGCCCGCACGCGTAAAGCTCGTCGAGGTAGGTCCCCGTGACGGGCTGCAGAACGAGAAGAGCGTCGTCCCTACGGAAATCAAGGTCGAGCTGATCGATCGGTTGACGCGTACGGGGCTGCCTGCGATCGAAGCGACCGCCTTCGTGTCGCCCACATGGGTGCCGCAGATGGCGGACAACGCGTCGGTGATGGCGCGCATTACCCGTGGGCCGGCGACCTCGTATCCTGTGCTGGTGCCCAATTTGCGCGGATTCGAGGCCGCACGTGCGGCTGGCGCGACGGAAGTTGCGGTCTTCGCCGCCGCGTCCGAATCGTTCTCGCGCAAGAACACGAATTGCTCGATCGCCGAAAGCCTCGCGCGCTTCGAACCCGTGTTGAACGCCGCACGCCGTGCCGCGATCGACGTGCGCGGCTACGTCTCGTGCGTGCTCGGATGTCCGTACGAAGGCGAGATTGCGCCGGAGAAGACGGCGGAAGTATCGAAAGCCTTGTACGCGATGGGTTGCTACGAGATCTCTCTCGGCGACACGATCGGTGTCGGCACCCCTGCCGCCGCCCAGCGGATGATCGAGGCGGTCGCGCGGCATGTGCCTCTCGAACGCATCGCCGGTCACTATCACGATACCTACGGCCAGGCGCTTGCGAACATCTACGCCTCGCTCGAGCTCGGTGTCGCCGTTTTCGACAGCTCCATTGCCGGTCTCGGCGGATGTCCTTATGCAAGGGGAGCGACCGGGAATGTCGCCACCGAGGATGTCGTCTATCTGCTGCAGGGACTTGGCATCGGCACGGGCGTCGACCTGGACGCGCTGATCGACGCCGGCGAATTCATCTGCACGGCGCTGAAGCGACCGACCGGGTCCCGGGTCGCGCGGGCGGTCATCGCCAAACGCGCGACGTAGGCCTTGTCCTCGACGTGCGCCGCAACAATTCTTCAGCCCGTGTGCGTGCGCATCGATTCGTGACGCAGCATGATGCGCCACACGCCGGTCGAAATCAGCGTGAAGCCCGTCAGCAGACCGATGAACGCGAGCGAGCTCGCGGGCCATCCAATCGCAATCAGCAGCGCAAGACCGATCGACAGCAGGCCGTCGAACAGCACCCAGCCCCAGCCACTGCGCGGGCGCAGACGAAAGGCGAGCATCGAGCGCGTTATGCCGCCTACGAACAGGAACGCGCCGACGAGCAGCGCCAAGGACGCCACACCGGCGAGCGGAACGACGACGACGGCAATCCCGAGAAGCAGCGTCAAAATGCCGGACGCGAGTTTCCACCCGAAGCCGTCGTGCCCGCGCGTCTGGAATGCATAGACGATTTCGAACACGCCGCTCATCACGAGCAGCCAGCCGAAGACGAGGGCGGTGGCGAGTGCGGCAATGCCAGGCATGAGGACGGCGAGCACGCCCGCGACGATGAGCAGGATTCCCCATACGACGTGCCAGCCCGTTCCCGGTGCGGGGAGATCCCGATGCGTGTCGATGCTCGTCGTGTTCGCCATGATTCCTCCGTTCAATCGCGTTGCCGAAGCTCTCGATTGCCGCGTGCATCCGCTGCGTCACGATCCCACGCTGCAGGCGTCGGGCGTCATCAGGTGTTTCTCGGGAGGACCGTGTAGACGCGCACGATGAACGCGTGCAGGTCCTCCATGTACTTGCGCAGGAAGGATCTCGTCGATTCCACCGTCACGTCGCCCTGTTCGTCGACGAGGCCCGGCTTGAACTGGATATAGGCCTCGGGCGCATTCATCTGCGGCGAATTGCAGAAGCTGAGCACGCTGCGCAGGTGCTGCTGCGCAATCGCGGTCCCGATCGCACCGGGGGACGTCCCAATCACCGCGGATGGCTTGCGCGAGAACGCGTTTTGCCCGTAGGGCCGGCTCGCCCAGTCGATCGCGTTCTTCAATCCGCCCGGAATCGATCGGTTGTATTCCGGCGTGACGAAAAGCACAGCGTCGACCGCGCCGATTGCGTCCTTGAAGGCACGCGCCGATGCCGGGAAGTCCGCGTCGTAGTCGTAGCTGTAGATGGGCAGGTCACGATAGTCGATCTCGCTCATGTGCAGCGGAGCGGGTGCTAGGCGAACGAGTGCCTTGGCGAGCTGCCGATTGATCGAGGCGGTGGCCATGCTGCCGACCAGATAGCCGACCTTGAATGTGTTCATGGGACCTCCTATGGTGTTGGGACGGACAGCGCGCGCCGAGAGGAAAGTTGCAGTCTCGCAGATCTCGGACCAAGTCAGACAAGCAGATATGCAAGGAACGCGCCCTTTGAGGTTGTCCCGGCCCTGGGATGCGAGTTGCAACGAGAGGCAATGGGATACTTGCTAAAGCGCAGCGGGAATGCGCCTCGGCGTCGCCGTGCGTCCACGACCACCGGCAATTCCTGGTCGGCTCGTAGTATTTTCGCGCATCAAGGCGGGTCTTGCGCTTGTGCCGTTCGGGTCTTGCGCGGGGGTGCTGTCGGGTCTGGCGCATCGTTTGGGTCTTGCGCGGGTGCTGCTCGGGTCTTGCGCACCGTTCGGGTCTTGCGCGCGTGCTGTTGCGGGTGATAACAACGGCGCAACTTCCCCCCAGCGAGTGTCATAGTGCGCCTCTGCGCAAAGGAGTCCAATGCATCGGAAACCTCGCATTTCGCGCTGCCCGGGCTGCCGGAGCTTCGGGAGCAGAAGGTGTTCGGCCGAAGCATTCGGTACTACGACACAGGCATCGGCCCGCCGCTCGTGCTCGTGCACGGGCTCGGCGGCGACGCGGACCAGTGGGCGTTCTGCCTGCCTGGTCTTGGGCGCTCCAATCGCGTCGTAGCGCTCGACCTGCTCGGTTTCGGCCGCTCTGACAAACCCGGCATCGACTACCGCA
>JBKPOL010000208.1:0-5749 GCA_046733075.1 Pseudomonadota bacterium
GGTAAGCGGAGCGTCGATGAAGTGCACGCTGGTCGGCTCACGGTATTTCGGCGCCGCCGTATTCGCGGCGCTCATCAAGGACGGCGTCGCTGACATCGTGCAAGCGGTCGCGCCAGCGAGCGACGATCGGGTTGCGCTCGCCGCGCAGTCGGCCGGCGTTCCGGTGCATATACTTTCCAACCCGAAGATCGTGGGCGGCGAGGCGATCCCGGAGGGAACGGATCTCATCGTTGCCGCGCACACGCATGCACGCGTGAGTGACCAGGCGCTCGCGCGATCACGGCTCGGCGGCATCGGCTATCACCCGTCCCTGCTTCCGCGCCATCGCGGGATCGCCGCTGTCGAGTGGACGATCCTCGAGGGCGATCCGATTGCCGGCGGATCCGTCTATCACCTGTCCGAGGGCTGGGATGCCGGTGCGATTGCCGCGCAGGACTGGTGCTTCGTCGCGAAGGGGGAAACGGCACGCGAGTTGTGGGAGCGCGCACTTGCGCCGATGGGGCTCGAACTATTGACGCGCGTCTTGCATCATGCCTCCGAACACGACCAATTGCCCGCACGTCCTCAGGATGAGCGCTTCGCCACGAAGGCGCCGATGATCCGCCGCACGATCTCGCTGTCGGAGGAGGGCAAGTCGGTCGGCACGTCGCTGATCGTCACCGCGATCGGCGCCGACCGCCCGGGCATCGTCAGCATGCTGTCCGATCGTGCACAAGGCTTCGGTGCGAACTGGGCGGGCAGTCGGATGGCGAACCTCGCCGGCCAGTTCGCCGGCATGGTGCATTTCGATGTGCCCGCACAAAATGCCGAGCCGCTCGCGCAGGCCCTCCGCGGACTGGAGGCTTCGGGCCTCCGCGTCGTCATCGCGAAAGTCGAGACGCCGCCGGCGCCCGCGGGTCGTCGCATGGTGAGACTCGAGCTCACGGGCCTCGACCGGCCCGGGATCGTGCGCGATCTTTCACGCCGACTCGCCGAGCAGGGCGTAAGCATCGACGATCTGCACACAGAGATCGTGGGCGCCTCGAGCTCAGCCGAGCACCTCTTCAAGGTCAAAGCGCTGCTCGTCGTGCCCGAATCGCTGTCCAATGAAACGCTGCGCCGCTCGCTCGATACACTCGCCAACGAATTGATGCTCGACATCGGGCTCGGCAACCACCCGGGCGCGTGAAGCGATAACGGCTACGTCATCGCGCGAGCGAGAATGCCCTGCGCATCGCACGATGCAGGCAGCATGCCGAAAGCAGCGCCGGCGTACCGTCGATCGCCGAATCGGGACGCGCAGAAGGCGTCCGCCACAGGCGCCGGCGCATGCTTGATGAGCTCGCAAGCCGACACGACCACCCCGATCGCCTGCGCGAGGTGCCGTGCGTCGCCGGGATCGTCCAGCGCGCCACGAAGCGTGGACGCAAGCCGATCGAGTTCCGCGTCATAGCGGCGATCGATCCCGGCCGCCTCGCTAAGATAGGCGATCAGCGCTTCGACAGCCTCGGACTCACGACGCATCGCGCGCGCGACGTCGAGGCACAGGATGTTTCCCGAGCCTTCCCAGATGGAGTTGACGGGCGCTTCACGGTAGAACCGCGCAAGCGGCGCTTCCTCGATGTATCCGTTGCCTCCCAGCGCTTCCATCGCTTCGGACGTGACGGCAACTGCGCGTTTGCACACCCAGTATTTGGCTGCCGGCGTGACGATCCTTGCAGCCGCTTTCAGCGCGACATCGGCCTCCCGTTCGCTGGCGCGTGCAAGCAGCATCGCGAGCAGCATCGCCGCTTCGGATTCCACGGCCATGTCGGCGAGGACGTTGGCCATCAGCGGATGATCGACGAGCTTGCGGCCGAACGTCGTGCGGTGGCGCGCGTGGTGCAACGCCCAGGTCAATGCTCCGCGCATGAGGCCGGCACTTCCGATGACACAGTCGAGCCGCGTGTACTGGACCATTTCGAGAATCGTCGCGATGCCCCGGTCGGCCGGGCCGATCGCCCACGCCAACGCATCGTCGAATTCCACTTCCGCGGAAGCGTTCGACCGGTTGCCCACCTTGTCCTTCAGGCGATTCACTCGAATCGTGTTGCGGCAGCCGTCTGGCTGCATGCGGGGCGTCAGGAAGCAGCCCAATCCCGCGTTGGTTTGCGCGAGCACGAGATGCGCGTCGCACTGCGGCGCGGAAAAGAACCACTTGTGCCCGGTGATGCGCCACGCGCCGTCGCCGTCGGGCACGGCACGCGTCACGTTCGCCCGCACGTCGGATCCGCCCTGGCGCTCGGTCATGCCCATGCCGATCAGCGCCGACCGCTTTTCCGTCACGGCAAGCGGGCGCGGATCATAAACGTCGCTCATGATGCGGGTCAGCCAGACATCGGGCGCGCCGTGTGACGAGGACGCGTGACGCGTGAGAACGGGGACGCACGCATACGTCATCGTCAACGGGCACTGCGTTCCGTTCTCCACCTGGGCATGCAGGTAGTACATCGCTGCGCGCGCGAGTTGTGCGCCCGCTTGCGGTGCCCGCCACGGTGTGCAGTGCTCGCCGGCGGCCATCGCCCGCCGCATCAGCTCGTGCCATGCCGGATGGAACGACACGTCGTCGATGCGCTCGCCGGTGCGGTCGTGCGTCCGCAATTGCGGCGGATTGCGGTTGGCGGCGTCAGCCAGCGCGTAGGTCGCTTCCGAGCCCAGCCAGTCGCCCCATTGCCGCAACTCGGACGTCGCCCATGGAGCGACTTCATCCACGACTGCGCGCAGCGCGGGATCGATGTCGAAGAGGTTGCGTCCTTCGAAAGGCGGAGACTGGTTCGAGGGTGCCGGTGACGTCATGGCACCATGGTAGCGCGCGGAGAGCAGCGTTTCGTTACGGCACCTCGGTAGCGTGCGGAGCGCGACCTTGCGTCAACCCCTTCGTAGCGCGCGGAGCGACCTATACTTCCTGCATGCGTCCTCTTTCGTTCCGTTCATGAGCCGCATGTTCGAATCCATGCAGAAGCGCGCCACAGCGTTCGCGCGCGATGGACTCGCCGTGCGGCGCCTCGTCGCGAGTTGCAGCAGCTTGCTGTCCGAACGAGGGGAAGCGGCCGGCGTATCGCTCGCCAAGGTCACGCTCGACTTGTACCGCGAGCTCGATCGGCGCGATCAGGCCCGGTTTCTCGCTGCGTTGCTCGCCGAGTTTTCGCCTGATCCGGTGCAGGTGCTCGCCGCGTCGCAGGCGTATGCGGCCGAGCAGTCGGCGGCGAACCTGCTCCGTTTGAGCACGGTCGCCGAGCCGCCACGCCAGGAACTGCTGCGACGGCTGAACCGCGCGCCGAAGGGAACCGCCACGATCCTGAACATGCGCGAACGGCTGCTCGAACTCAAGCTGGAGCGCCCCGACTTCGAGGCGATCGACGCCGATTTTCGCCATCTGCTGTCCTCGTGGTTCAACCCAGGATTCCTCCAGATTGTTCGGGTCGACTGGCGAAGTCCTGCCTATCTGCTCGAGCAGATCATCGAGCATGAGGCAGTTCACGAGATCCGCGGGTGGGAAGACCTACGGCGCCGTCTGCAAGCCGACCGCCGATGCTTCGCGTTCTTCCATCCGGCGCTGCCCGACGAGCCGCTCATCTTTGTGGAGGTCGCGCTTACGGATCACATGGTCGATCGCGTCGAGCGTTTGCTCGACGTGCAGGCCGCGGCCGGGGATCCGGCACGCGCCACGACCGCCGTTTTCTATTCGATCAGCAACTGCCAGCCGGGTCTGCGTGGCGTGTCGCTCGGCAATTTCCTGATCAAGAATGTGCTGGAAGTGCTTTCGCACGAGTTTCCGCGACTCAAGGCGTTTTGCACGCTCTCGCCCGTTCCGGCTTTTACCACCTGGCTTGCTCCGTTGCTGAAGGCGGACATGGGTGCGCGGTCGGACCCGTTCGCGCGCGCACTGAAAACGGTGGCAACGCACCTGGGAACGGACATCGTCAAGCTCGCACTCGATGCCGATAACGCGAGAGCGCGGCTCCCCGCGTTGAACGTGCCGTTGACCAGCCTGTGCGCAACATACTTGCTGCGGCCCGCGAGCGGTGTGGATTCGGCCGCGGACCCGGTGCAACGATTCCACCTGAACAATGGCGCGAAACTGGAGCGGATCAATTGGCTCGCCGATGGCTCGAAGAAGGCTCTGCGGGAGTCGCTCGGGCTGATGGTCAATTACCTGTACGAGCCGCAGGCCATCGAGGTCAATCACGAAAAGTTCGTGCGCGGCGAGATCGTCGCATCGCGGCGCGTACGCGCGCTGGTTCTCGATGCCATCTGACCCGCTGCACTTGCCCGCAGTGCTCCATGCGCGGAGGAGGCGATGCAGGCGAGTGAGCTCGCCCTACGGTTGCGACGGCGGGCGAATCGCGGACTTCGGTCGGAATACCTTGCACACGTCCTCGCGTGTTTCGATGTACGGGCCGCCGATCAGGTCGAGGCAGTACGGGACCGCGGGGAAGATGCCGTCGAGCGTTTCCTTGATCGCTTTCGGCTGGCCGGGAAGATTGAGGATCAATGCACGACCGCGCACGACGCCCACCTGTCGAGACAGAATTGCCGTGGGAACGTAGCGCAGGCTGACCTGGCGCATCTGTTCGCCAAATCCGGGGAGCACCTTGTGTGCCACCGAAAGCGTCGCCTCCGGCGTGACATCGCGAGGCGCCGGCCCGGTTCCACCCGTGGTCAGCACGAGATCGCATCCGATGGTGTCGACGAGCTCGATCAGCGTCCGCTCGATGACCGGCTGCTCGTCGGGAATGAGACGCGTCTCGAAGCGGTGCGGCGTTGTGAGCGCCGCCGCAAACCACTCGGTCAATCCCGGCAAGCCTTGATCGGCGTAAACGCCTGTCGATGCGCGATCCGAGATGGAAACGAGGCCAATGGTAAGAGCGAGATCGGACATGGCATTTCTCGTGCGGTCGATTGGGTACGGCAGGTGGCGGCGTCCGATTGGGTACGGTACCTAGTGGCGTGCACATACGGACCGGGCGTGCTCAATCCTCCGGCGCATGGTCGATGATGCGTTTCAATTCCCGGAAGAGCGCGCGTGATTTATGCGGCGGCCCGCCGCGCGCGCGTTCGTCGCGCGCCTCCGTCACGAGCTGGGCGAGAACGTCGCGGTGCGCGAGCGGATAGGCGTCCACGAACGCCTGCACGCCGTCCGCCTCTTGCAGCACGCGATCGCGCCAGCGCTCGAGGAGCGCGAAGCGCGCACGCTCGCGCTTCGATCCCTGGGACCATTGCAGCAGCGCCGCGCGCAGCGGTTCGGCGTCCACGTCGCGCATCAGCCGACCGATGTACTGGAGCTGGCGCCTACGCGCCTCGTGTCGCGTGACGGTCCGCGCGAGCTTGATCGCATCGGCGAGCCGCTCAGGGAGATCGAGTGAGGCGAGCCGTTGCGCATCGAGTGCAACCAGCGCCTCGCCGAGGTCCTGCAATGCATGCATTTCCTGCTTGTGTCGGGTCTTCGACGGCGGATCGAGCGCCTCGTTTTCTTTGGGCGAAGCGTCACGGGCACGCATGGAGGTCAGCGAAGGCATTGCCGGCACCAGTTCGGTGGAGCGGAGGCGCCGCCGCATCCATGCGCGGCCGCGCTACCTTCGACGCACGGCGGTTGCACGAGTCGGCAACGGGACCGTTTGCTATGATAGCCGACGCTCCCCTCTGCATTGATCGATGACGGCAACCGCTCAACCCGCGCTCGCCTCGGCGACGCCATTGCGTCCGCGTTTCGGCGACGGAACTTCACACT
>JBKPOL010000209.1:0-7996 GCA_046733075.1 Pseudomonadota bacterium
TCGGCCGCAGCCGCCCTGCGGAGGTCCAGTCGCTCCTGCGCGACGAGACGAAGAACGACGGATTGCTGTTGCGGCTTGCGCTCGCGGAACAGCGATTGCCGGAAGCGCACGAGGCCTTCGTTGCGCATCGCGCCGACCTCACCGAGCGCTTCGACGCGGCACGCCGGCGCGGCGACAGCATGCATCGCCGTGAAGAGGCGCGTTTTCGGCTTGCGATCGAGACCGACGCCGGTGCGGCGCTCAAGCTTGCGCGAGACAACTGGGCGGTGCAGCGCGAGCCGGCCGACCTGCGGATCCTGATCGAGGCTGCGCGCGCGGCGGGCGACCAGGACGCACTGCGGATCGCCTCGAATTGGATCGCTTCGACGCAACTCGAAGATGCGGGAATCGCCGCACTGATGCAGGCATTGCGATGAGGCGTCTGCTGGTCGCACTGCTTGTCTTCGTGCTGGCGACGCCGGCACTGGCGCACAAGCCAAGCGACGCCTATCTGACGGTGGAGCGCGAGGGCACGGCGCTGCGAGGCCAGTGGGACATCGCGCTCCGCGATCTCGACAACGCGCTCGATCTCGATGCCAACGGCGACGGCGACATCACGTGGGGGGAGGTGCGCGCGCGCGCCGCGGACATCGCCGCGTACGCGCTGCAGCGTTTGCAGATTTCGTCCGGTGGCGAGCGATGTGCGCTCGCGTCCACCGGCCAGCTGATCGACTTACATACGGACGGCGCGTACGCCGTGCTGACGCTTGAAGGCGGCTGTCCCCAGACAGCGCCCACGCTCGCAATCGATTACCGACTCTTCGAAGGGCTCGATCCGCAGCATCGCGGCCTGCTGAATTTCGTCGAGAACGGCGACAGCCGCAGCGCCGTCTTCAGCGCAGACACTCCGCATCGCATCGTCGGCGGCGACGCGGCAGGGCCGTGGGCGCAGCTCGGGACTTACGTGAACGAAGGCGTCTGGCACATCTGGACCGGCTTCGATCACATCCTGTTCCTGCTTTCGTTGTTGCTGCCGGCAGTGCTCGTTCGCGATCGCAACGCCTGGCATCCGGGGCCGTCGTTTCATTCCTCGTTCGTCGACGTCGCGAAGGTCGTCACGGCATTCACGCTTGCGCATTCGATCACGCTCTCGCTCGCCGCGCTGTCGATCATCGTGCTGCCGTCGCGGCTGGTTGAATCGGGCATCGCGTTGTCAGTGGTGCTGGCGGCGCTCAACAACCTGTCTCCGATGGTCGCGAACGGCCGCTGGATCTCGGCCTTCGGTTTTGGCCTGCTGCACGGCTTTGGATTCGCCGGGGCGCTGCAGGATCTCGGGCTGCCGACCGGTTCGCTCGCGCTTTCGCTGTTCGGCTTCAATGTCGGCGTGGAGGCGGGGCAGCTCGCCATCGTCGCCGTCTTTCTTCCGCTGGCGTTCGCGCTGCGGTCGACCTGGGCGTATCGGCGCGTGATGTTCGCCGGTGGTTCGGTCGCGATCGCAGCGGTTGCCACGGTTTGGCTCGTCGAGCGCGCATTCGATCTTGCATTGTTCAGTGCGCTCGCATCACGCGGTTGACATCAAGGAGAGTGTATGAAACGCATCACGCACATCATTGGCAGCATCGCGCTTTGCACCGCTGCGCTACTGAGCGGCGGAACGATGGCGGCGAGCCATCGCGAAGCGCCGCTGATCGCAAATGATCCGACGGCCGACAACACCGACTTCTACATGTTTAGAAGCTGGGTCAATCCGGCGAACGTCGTGTTCATCCTGAACGTCATTCCTGTCCAGGAACCGAGCGGCGGGCCGAACTATTTCAACTTCGGCGACGACGTTCTCTACAAGATCAACGTCGATACGAATGCCGACGGAAAGGAGGACCTCACCTACGAGATCCGCTTCACCACCGAGATTCGCGACCCGTTGCAATTACCTTTGGGGTACGTGGCGCTGCCGCCGATTACGGCGCTGACAGGTGCGGGCTCCGAAGGCATCATCCTGCGCCAGAGCTACAAGGTCACGCAGGTGCGCGGCCACACCCGCATCGATCTCGGCACCCAGACAATGTACGCGGTGCCCTCGCGCGTCGGTCCGCTGACGATGCCGAATTACGAGGCGCTCGCCGCGCAGGGAATCTACACGCTGGCGAATGGCGGCAAGGTCTTCGCCGGCCAGCGCGACGAATCGTTCTACATCGATCTTGGCGGAGCGTTCGATACGCTCAATCTGCGGCGCACGCCGCCGATCCTCAGCGCGGCGGAAGATGCCGACGACAAGGTCAATCCGTTCGGGAACGACACGCTATCGGGATTCAATATCAGCACCATCGCGATCGAGGTGCCGATCACCACGATCACCGGAGACGTGAACGGCGTGATCGGCGCCTATGTTGCGACCGAACGGCAGAAGGTCCGCATCGACCGCAATCAGCAGAACAGGCCCGCCGTCAACGGGGGACCGGGCGTGCAAGTGTCGCGGATGGGTAATCCGCTGGTGAACGAGCTGATCATCGGCACCAACCGCAAGGACGAATGGAATGCGGATGATCCGAGCGATGAAGCCCGGTTCCTCGACTTCTATCTCAATTCGCGGCTTGCGCTCGCAATGAACGTGCGGTTCGGAACGAATTTCCCGACCACCAATCGCATCGACCTCGTGAACGCGCTGCTCAAATACCCGTCGCAACCTCAATCAGGAACCTGTGGCCGCAACGATTGCGCCGAGCTTCTCCGCTTGAATCTCGGCGTCGCACCGAAAATGCCGGGAACCGCAGGGTACAGCCGCCTGGGCCCGCTCGGTGGCGATAACGCGGGCTGGCCGAACGGGCGGCGGCCGAACGACGATGTGACCGACGTTGCATTGCGCGTCGTGGCAGGGTTCCTGCTGGACCCCGCGGGGACGCCGCGTCTTGGTGATGGCGTGAACTTCAACATCGGCGCACCCGGCGCGAATGTAACGGCGAACGGCATCTCCACGGTGTTCCCGTATCTGCCGACGCCGCATGACGGACGCAATCGACGCCACGTCGATTGTGGCGAACCTGCCGTCACTGCACCGCCGGCCGCGGAGTCGAGCCCGGGCGCGAATCCCTGCAATTGAGAAACGCGGAAGAGCGGCGCGGAGTGAGCGCCTGATGAAGTTGCGAGCGTATCCGCAATATGGCAAGGGCCTGCCGTAACAGCGGCAAGCCCTTGTTCTTCTGGTAGCGAGCGAGGGACTCGAACCCCCGACCAAAGGATTATGATTCCTCTGCTCTAACCAACTGAGCTAGCTCGCCTTACGTTGAAATTATAGCGTAAGGTGCGTCGCTGACCGTCCGTCCAGGCGCCGCTTGCGGCCGGAAGTACACGCGGTATTTGAACAAGAAACGGCGCAAGCCGCGCGAAACGAATGCCGCAGTCGCTGGCCGACGTACCGCTTCACGTGCTCGTCGCAGTCCCGTTGATCGTGCTCGCCGGCTACACGGTCTTCGGCGCAACCGGCTTCGGCTCCAACATCATCTCGGTTCCGGCGCTCGCGCATTTCTTCCCGCTGACATTCGTGGTTCCGCTCGCGACGGCGACGGACACGTTCGCCGCGACTTCGACGGCAATTCGCCTTCGGAAACTGGTGGCGTGGCGAGAATTCGGGAAGCTTCTGCCCGCCATGGGAATCGGCATAACGCTTGGCGCGTCAGTGTTGTTGAACCTTCCGCGCGGGCCAGCACTTCTTGCGCTCGGCATCTTTGCCGCGAGCTACGGAATGTACGTCCTCGCCGGTCCGCGCTCGCTCGAGGTCGCCCCCGACTGGCTCGTCTGGCCGGTGGGTGCGATCGGCGGAATCTTCTCGGCGCTCTTCGGCTCCGGCGGACCGATTTACATGGTGTTCCTATCCGTGCGCATTCGCGACAAGTCCGCGCTTCGTGCAACGTCGGCGATCGTCGTTGCGGTCAGTGTCTGGATCCGTCTCGCGCTGTTCATCGGCACCGGTTTGCTGCTGAATGGGCCCCTGCTCATGCTCGCCGTGTCGCTTTTGCCGATCATGGCATTGGGACTGTGGCTCGGGAATCGCCTGCATCACGCACTGACCGGTGCAGGAGTTCTGCGACTGATCGCCGGGGTGCTGCTTGTGAACGGGATTGCGCTCGTTGTCCGGGCGCTCGGCATGTCAAGCGATTGACGGCGGAGGCGCGTGGGCGGGCCTCGGCCCGTTCAGCCCTTCGGCTTTTCGGCGAGAAGGCGCTCGATCGTGCGTACGAGGTCCGGATCAGTCGGCTTCGTGCGACTGCCGTATCCGGCAACGGCCCGACCGTCGCGATCGACGACGTACTTGTAGAAATTCCAGTGCGGCGCGACGCCCGTGCTCTCGCGCAAGCTCGCGAACAACGGATTCTCTGACACCTTCGTCACGCTCGTTTTCTCGAACATCGGAAACTGCACGCCGTACGTGAGCCGGCAGAACTCGGCGATCTCCGTGTTCGTGCCGGGCTCCTGCCCCCCGAAATCGTTGGAAGGAAAGCCGACGACGACGAGGCCGCGCCCCTTGTATTTGCGGTACAGCGCTTCCAGTCCTTCGTATTGCCCGGTGTAGGCGCAATAGCTTGCGGTGTTGACGACGAGCAGCACCTTGCCCTGGAACTGGCAAAGCGACTGCGCTTCCCCGGTTTGCAAACGATTGAAGGTTTGCCGCAAAAGCGGAGGACAATCGGCGGTCTCGGCCGCGCTCGACGATTCCGCGCGCGCGGATGGCGCGGGCGCGGTGACCGCCGCGAGCGGCGCCGCCGCGGCGGCAATCAACGGACCATGCTCGGTCAGTTCGCTCGAAGGCGAATGCGACGCGAGTGGTGCATCCAGCGGATCGCCGGCCGTCGCGTCGTCGTCGCTCGCAGCAGGACTCGGCGGATCGTCCTGGCGACACGCGAGGTTCGCGAGTGGGGAGAAGGCGGCGACAACACGGTCATCGTCGAGGGGCGACGGTACGGGAAGGAAGCGTTCGCCGCTGTCCGCCACGAGCGCATCACCTGCCGAATCATCGGCACTGGACTCCGGCACCACGGCGATCGGTCCCAAGGCTTGCGCGATGAAGTCGCGACCAGGCAGGTCGGCGAGGGCAAGGGTCGCACCGAGGACTGCCACGCCCGCAACGCCGACGATCGCTTGCCATCCTTTGCGCGTGATTTTCATCGTTGTCTTGGACAGCATATAGAGCGGTACGATACCCGTCGAACCCGTGAGCGGTCAATCCGAAGGCTTAGACCCAATGAGTCACGAAGATATTCCGGAACTCGCGCAGAACATCAGCGCCGTGGAGCGCGAGACCGGATTGTCCAAGGACGTGCTTCGAATGTGGGAACGCCGGTATGGTTTTCCCAAGCCGGCCCGCGACGAGAACGGCGAGCGGCAATACGGTGCGGCCGACATGGCGAAGCTTCGCGCGATCAAGCGGCTGATGGACGTGGGCGTCCGCCCGGGCAAGATCATCGGTCTGTCGCTCGCGCAGTTGAACGACCTGGCGGATGCGCGCGCGCCTGCGCGCAAAGCGGCGTCGGCCCCGCCGCTGGAACGCGAAGTCGTTTCCATGCTGAAGGCACACGACCCGTCACCGTTGCAGCACGCGCTGACGAAGTGGCTGATGCGCCAGGGCCTGCAACGCTTCGTACTCGAGACCGTCGCGCCGCTCAACCGCGCAATCGGCGACGCATGGATGCGCGGCGAACTGCAGATTTTCGAGGAGCATCTCTACACCGAGTTGTTGAAGGCGTCGCTGCGCAGCGCGATCAATGCTTTCCCCCGCCAGGTCGGCAGTCCGCGAGTCCTGCTGACCACGTTGCCAAACGAACAGCACGGGCTCGGACTGCTGATGGTCGAGGCGCTCCTCGCACCCGAAGGCGCCCAGTGCATCGCGCTCGGACCGCAGACGCCGCTCGAGGATGTGCGGCGCGCCGCGCTCGCGCACAAAGTGGACATCGTGGCCCTGTCGTTCTCGGCGGCGTTCCCGGTGCGCCAGGCGACGGACAGTCTCGCCAATCTGCGCCACCATCTGCCCGAGGGGGTGACGTTGTGGGCCGGCGGCGAGATGACGCGCCGGATCCGCAAGACGCTGCCCGGCGTCGTGCTGCTTCCCGACCTCGCCGCGTCGGTCAATGCGCTGCGAAGCTGGCGCGCGCTGCACGCACGCACGCACCAGGCGTGACGGGCCGCCGCGCGCGACGGACGACACATGTGGACGGCGGCGGCGCTCTGGGTGGCCACGATGGCAGGTGCTGCCGTCTACGCGTGGGTTGCGGAACGTGCAGTCGCTGCCGGAAGCCCGTCGACACCCTGGATATTCGGCATCGTCGCAATCTACTTCGGCATCGTGCTCTTCATGTGGGGCGTCTATTTCACTCTCGCGTGGTTCTTCCGCGCGCGACGCCCGCGCGAAGTGCGGATCGGTCTCCGCGCAACCGTCCGGCTGCTCTGGCGCGAGTACAAGGCGCTCGCCTTCGCAGCACCGCGGATGATGTTGTACGGCTTGCTCGTACACGACCCGCCACCCGCGCGCGTCGATGTGCCCGTCCTGCTGCTGCACGGGGTGCTGTGCAACGCCGGTGTCTGGACGCGGATGTCACGCTTCCTCAAGCGTTGCGGCGTCGATGGCGTTTACGCGCTGTCCTACGGACCGCCGCTTGCCTCGATCGAAGCGTTCGCGGATCAACTCGAAGACAAGATCGAACGCATCTCGAAGGCGACTGGCGCTCGTTCCGTCATGGTCGTTTCCCACAGCATGGGGGGACTCGTCGTGCGTGCGTATATGCGGAAATACGGGATCGCCCGGCTCGCGAGCGTGATGACGATCGGGGCTCCGCACCACGGCAGCGTGCATGCGTGGCTGTTGTTCGGGACGTCGCTTGCGCAGCTTCGTCCCGGCAACGGGTGGCTCGCGGAGCTGAATCGCGTGCGGATCGATCCATCGCTCCGGTTCGTCTCGCTATGGTCTTGGCACGACTCGATGGTCGCGCCGCAGACATCCGCTGAACTGCCCGGCGCATACGATGTTCCCGTCATCGGCGTCGGGCATAACGCACTGCTCGCGGACCCCGAGGTGCTCGAGCGCACGCATGCGGAGATCGTGGGCGTGCGCACCGAAGCTCGGCGCCACGGCGCGTGAAGGAAGTCCCCGCATCGCGGCGTCGATTGGACGCGCCTGCTTGAGCCGAAAACGCACGCGGTTTGGCGCGCGTGCTGCGCGGCTCTACCAGTGAATGCCCTGCGTGAGCTGCGCGAAAGCCATCTGCTCGGCCGTGAGCGGCTGGGGCTCGCCTTCCTTTCTGCCCTGCGCGGCCGACGAATCGGGAAACATGTTGAAGGCCGTGTTGAGCAGCACCTGCGTGAGCTTCGGCGCGACCGCGTGGCATACGGCGCCGAAGACCCCGAGCCGGGTCGCGATCCGCACCGGTTTGTACACGATCGCCTCGGTGACGAGAGCCGCGGCCTCCTCCGGCGACAGCGTCGGGAGGTTCTCGTACATCTTCGTCGGAGCGATCATCGGCGTGCGCACCAGCGGCATGTTGATCGTCGTGAAGCTGATGCCCTTGTCGAGGAATTCCGACGCGGCGCAGGCCGAGAACGAATCGAGCGCGGATTTGGAGGCGACGTAGGCGGAAAACCGTGGCGCGTTGGAAAGCACACCGATCGACGAGATATTGATGATGTGGCCGCGCTTCTGCTCGATCATCTTTGGCAGGAAGCCGAGGATCAGCCTGATCGCGCCGAAGTAGTTGAGCTGCATCGTGCGCTCGAAATCATGAAAGCGATCGATCGAGTTGATGATGCCGCGACGAATCGAGCGGCCCGCGTTGTTGACGAGGTAGTCGCAGCCTCCCTGCTCGGCCAGCACGCGCGCAACCAGCGCGTCGCACGACTTCATGTCGGAAATGTCCGCCGTGTACATGACGGCTTTCCCGCCCCTGTCGTCGATCGCCTGCTTGGTTTCGAGCAGCTTTTCCTCGCCGCGCGCGACGAGCACGACGCGGGCGCCGGCTTCGGCGAGCTTCAGGGC
>JBKPOL010000210.1:0-10630 GCA_046733075.1 Pseudomonadota bacterium
GGGCTGCAGGCCGCTCGATCCATCGGCGGGTGAAGTGCTTGCCCGCGCTGCGGCATCGAGAGGCACGAGCGGCGGCAGCTGCGCGGCGGCGATCCCGAGGCGCTCCACGGCGGAAACCGCGGGCTGCTCCGCGGCTGTTGCCGCGAGCGCCCGCTCCACCGCATGCCGGACGAACTGGTGAATCGCTCCGGCATCGCGAAAGCGCACCTCCGTCTTCTGCGGATGGACGTTCACGTCGACGCGACGTGGATCGAGCGTGAGCCACAACGCGTACGCCGGCTGGCGCTCGTGATGCAGGATGTCGCGATACGCCTCGCGCAGCGCATGCGCCAGCACGCGGTCGCGCACGTGACGGCCGTTCACGAAGATGTATTGCAGCATCGGCCCTTCAGCCGCATAGGCGGGACGCACGGCGTAACCCGCGAGGCGCACCTCTGCGGCATCGGCATCGACGTGCGCGGCGTGGAGCACGAAGGCATCGCCGAGCAGCGCCTCGGCGCGCGCGCGCCGGCCACCCGCCTGCAGCCGAAGCAACGCACGCGCGTTGTGGGTGAGCGTGAACGCGACGTCGGCGTGCGCGAGAGCGATCCGGCGAAACGCTTCGTCGCAATGGCCCCACTCCGTCGCTTCGGTGCGCAGGAACTTGCGCCGCGCCGGCGTATTGAAATAGAGCTCCTCGACGGTGATCGTGGTGCCGGCGGCCAACGCCGCCGGCGCAACCGGCCCGACGGTTCCACCTTCGATCTCGATGCGCCACGCGTGCGGCTTGCCTGCCGCGCGCGATGCAATCGCCACGCGCGCCACCGCGGCGATCGACGCCAGCGCTTCTCCCCGAAAGCCGAGTGTCGCGATCGCCTCGAGATCCATTACCGACGCGATCTTCGACGTGGCATGCCGCGCGACGGCGAGCGCGAGGTCCTCGCGGTCGATACCGGTTCCGTTGTCGACGACCCGGATGCGCTTGACGCCGCCCCCCGCGACGTCGATGTCGACTTGGGTCGCCTGCGCATCGAGCGCGTTCTCGAGCAACTCCTTCAAGGCGGCGGCCGGACGCTCGACGACCTCGCCGGCTGCGATCTGGTTGATCAGCAGGTCGGGCAGCGCGCGAATGGCGCCCATCAGCGGACGAGTCTTTGCGACCAGCGGGCGTAAATGCCGTCGGTCACCAGGTGGAGCGCGTGAAGCCGGGCAGGCATGTCATCGAGGATCTGCTCGCGCGACTGCCGCCCGGGCGTCGCCGGCCCCGCGATCTCGTCGGCCCCCGTGCGACACCACGTCTCCACGAGATCCTGCGTCATTTCGATATGGCACTGGAAGCCGATGTGCGCGTCGTCGATCACATAACCCTGGTTCGGATTGAAGCGGTTGGTCAGCACACGCACGGCACGAGGCGGCAGCTCGAACACGTCGTAGTGCCACTGGAACGGCGTGAAGCGTTCGTGTCCGCCGAACCAATCGCGCTGCGCAGCGCTGTCGGTCGCTTCGACGTCGATCCATCCGATCTCGGGCGTGTGCGTGCGCTGCACGCGTGCGCCGAGAGCCTGTGCGAGCAGCTGACCGCCGAGACAATGTCCGATGATGGGGATGTTTCGCGCCACCGACTCGCGCAACAGTGCCGACAGCGGCTCGACCCAGGGAAGCGCGTCCGTCGCGCTCATAGGCCCGCCCATCATGCCTATTCCCGAAAACCGCGAAGGATCCGCGGGGACCGGGTCGGCCTCGTCGATCGCGATCAACGTCCACGGCAGCGCCACGCGGTCCAGCCATTCGGCGAAATGCGCCGGACCTTCGGTCGGGCTGAAGCGAAAGATCGCGATGGGACGCATAGAACGCGGGGCGCGCGGCGCGCGCTCGTTACAATCGTCGATGTTACCAGTCGAGGCCCCATTGCGTTCCGCCTGTACGCTCGTGTTCGCCGCCTGGCTGGCCCTCGGCATCGCTCAAGCGACGGGGCAGACCGTCGAACCGAACGCGAATCTGAGAGCCGAGGGCATTCCGGCCATCTCCGCCGCGCTTGCCGCGAAGGTCGCCTCTTATACGGAGTTCCGCCCGACGAGCGCGGTGAGCTGGCACCCGCGCGAGCGCGCGCTGATCGTCGCGCGGCGCGCCGGCAATACGACGCAGCTACACCGTGTCTCGCATGCGGGCGGCGATTTGCAGCAATTGACCGACTCCGCCGAGCCCGTGCGCTTCGGCATGTGGTGGCCGAAGACGCCGGACGTGCTCGTATTCACCCGCGATGCGGGCGGAAACGAGCAGCAGCAGCTCTATCGACAGGAAGCGGCCAAGGCACCGGTGCAGCTGACGGACGCGGCGCGCAAGCACGAAGTCGGTGGCATCACGCACGCGCGCGATCGATTGCTGATCGAATCCACCGACGTCGACAAGACGGGCCGGCGCGAGAATCCCACGCTCGACGTCGCGCTCGTCGATCCCCTCGACGAAACGCACAGCCGCCGGCTGGCGACGCTTCCCGGAACCGGATGGGGCGACTTCACCTTTTCGTTCGACGACCGTCGGGTCGCGATGGTCGAGTTCAAGTCGATCAACGAGTCGTACGTATGGGTGATGGATGTGGCGAGCGGCGCGCGCCGCCGCGTGTTTCCCGCCAAAGGGACGCCGCAGTCGAAACCGATCGCCACGAGCGACCTCGCCTTCGCACGAAACGGCAACGGGCTGTTTCTCGCCACCGATCGCGACGGTGAGTTCCGGCGACTCGCGTTCCTCAATCTTTCCACCGGCAAGGTCGAGTACTTCGGAGCGGGCGGAAACTGGGACGTCGAGTCGATCGCGCTTTCTCCCGACGGGCGCACGCTCGCCGTCATCACGAACGAGGCAGGCATCGGCGTGCTGCGCCTGTACGACGCGCTGACTCGAAAACCGCTGCCACGGCCGAGTATGCCCGTGGGTGGCGTGCGCGGCCTGGTCTGGCACGAGAACTCGCGAGACGTCGCCGTATCGCTCAACAGCGCGCAAAGTCCAAGCGATGTGTACGCGATCGAAGTGCCAGGCAACCGCGTCTCGCGTTGGACCGAGAGCAAGGTTGCCGGACTCGATGCATCGCAATTCCAAAGCGCGCAGCCGATCGAATGGAAGAGCTTCGACGCGCGCACGATCGGCGGCTTCATTGTCCGCCCGCCTGCCCGGTTCACCGGCAAGCGGCCGGTGATCGTTTCGATTCACGGCGGTCCGGAAGGACAGGCGAGGCCGCGCTTCATGGGCCGCTGGAACTACTTCATCAACGAGCTCGGCATCGCGATCATCGAGCCGAACGTGCGTGGGTCGACCGGTTACGGCAAGACGTTCGTCGCGCTCGACAACGGCATGCGCCGCGAAGATTCGGTCAAGGACGTCGGCGGGCTGCTCGATTGGATCGCGGCCCAGCCGGAGCTCGACGCTTCGCGCGTGCTGGTCGAAGGGGGCAGCTACGGCGGGTACATGGCGCTCGCCGTATCGACGCATTACGGCGAACGGCTCGCCGGCACGATCGACGTCGTCGGCGTGGCGAACTTCGTGTCGTTCCTCGAGAACACGGAGAGCTACCGGCGCGACTTGCGACGCGTCGAGTACGGGGACGAGCGCGATCCCGCGATGCGCGAATTCCTGACGACAATCTCTCCGGTGAACAACGTCGAGCGAATCAAGGCGCCGCTCTTCGTCGTGCACGGGAGGAACGACCCGCGCGTCCCGTACACGGAAGCGCTGCAGATCGTGGAAGCCGCGCGAAGAAATCGGGTACCGGTCTGGTACTTGCTCGCCGACAACGAGGGCCACGGCTACGCGCGGAAGGCGAACGTCGACTACCTGTTCTACGCGATGACCGCCTTCCTCCAAACGTACCTGCTGCGCGAGCCGTCCGCACCCGCGGCGAAATGACGAACGGCGTCAGCCGGGACTTTGGGTGCGACGAAGTGGTGGGCGGGTGCCGAGTGTGACATCAACGGGTTCGCGCTTGCCGTTGCGCAGCACTTCGAGCGTCACCTTGCTGCCGGGCTCGAGCTCGAGCGTCATGCCCGCGACGTCCTCCGGCTGCTCGATGGCGCGATCCCCGAACCGCACGATGACGTCACCCGCCTGAAGCCCTGCCCGATTTGCGGGGCCACCGGGCTGCACGGCCACGACGAGCGCGCCGGGCCGCGACGTCTGTCCCGTCGAGATGCCGAGCCAGCCGCGCGCGACGCGTCCCTGCTTCTTCAGGCTCGCGACGACCTTCTGCGCGAGGTCGACCGGAATGGCGAAACCGATGCCCTCGGAGCCGCCACCGCGCGACAGGATCGCCGAGTTGATCCCGATGAGGCGCCCGGCCGTATCGACAAGCGCGCCGCCGGAGTTACCTGGATTGATGGCGGCATCGGTTTGAATGAAGTTCTCGATCGGATTGATGCCGATGCCCTTGCGGCCGAGGGCGCTCACGATGCCTTGCGTGACCGTCTGGCCGACGCCGAGCGGATTGCCGACGGCCAGAACGACGTCGCCCACTGCGATGCTTTTGACGTCGCCGATGGCAATCGGATGAAGGCCGGTCGCATCGATCTTCAGGAGCGCGAGATCCGAATCCGGATCCACGCCGACGAGCCGCGTGCGGCGGAGCGTGCCGTCTGGCAGCGCGACTGCGAGCTCGTTCGCGCCTTCGACGACGTGGTTGTTCGTGAGAATGTCGCCGTCGCTGTCGATGACGACGCCCGACCCGAGACCTTGCGACAGGATGCTCCGGCCGCCGACGCCGAACGGACCACGCGCCGCGGTGCGCGCCGAGTGCACGGTCAGCACGGACGGGGCAGCGCGCTCGACGGCCGAACGATAGCTGACGCTCAATGCAGCGCCGGCCGCATCGGCCTGTGTATTGGCGGGCGCCGCCGGCAGCGATGGAGAGGGCACGGGCGCAGCGGGCAGCGGCGGGGCGACCGGTGCGACCGGCGCGGTGGAAGGCTGCGGTGCGGAGGGCGCCGCCGTCATCGCATATCGGGCGGCGCCGTAACCGACGAACGCGGCGAGCACCAGTTGAAGGAACACGGCGGAGAGTCGATTCACGCTGGCCTCGTGCGCATGATCGGTGCGCTTGTTGGGTCGATTGAGGGACAGCCACGCCGGCAGCGCGGTCGAGCATCGAGCGGCGTAACCAACCTGATATTCATTGCGGTCGCCTCGGCGGCGTCAGCTGTCGCTCGCTTGCGTCCGACCGCGCAGCGCTTCGAGAAGTTGCGGCCAGGCCGCTGTCTTCACCAGCCGCGCGCGATTCGTGCGTAGGCCGAGTGATTGTGGATCGATTCGAAATTCTCCGCCTCGACAACGAACGCGCAGAAGCGAGGATCGGCGGCGAGTTTCGACGCCACGCCCCGTACGAGGTCTTCGACGAAGCGCGGATTGTCGTAGGCGCGCTCGGTCACGTATTTCTCGTCGGCGCGCTTCAGGATGCCGTACAGCTCCGAGGACGCTTCCTCCTCGGCGATCCGCACGAGCTCGCGAATCGACACCGGCGCGCGCGGTCGCACGCAGATCGTGACGAGCGAGCGCTGATTGTGCGCGCCGTAGGCCGAGATCTCCTTCGAGCACGGGCAAAGCGACGTCACCGGCGCCGAAATCGCGACGGTGCTCGTGAACGTGCCGGCGGCGAGCTCGGCCGTTAGCTGCACGTCGAAATCGAGCAGGCTGGCGACACCCGACACCGGTGCCGTCTTGCGGATGAAATACGGGAACGCGATCTCGATCCTTCCGCCGGGCGCGTGCAGGCGCGCAACCAGCTGTTCGGCGAACCCCCGGAGACCGGCAATCGTCAGCGGCTCGGCGGTGGCGGCCGCGCGCTCTTCGAGCAGCTCGACGAGCCGCGACATGTGCGTGCCCTTCTGGTCCTCCTGCAGCGTCACGTAGACGTTGCACGTGGCGATCGTCGACTGTGATGTCGACCCGTCGTCGGCGAAGGGCATGGGATAACGCAGGCCCTTGATGCCGACGCGCTCGATGGCGAGCTGCCGGTCGTCGCGTGCGGCCTGCACGTCCGGAATCGGCATCAGGCGGCTGGGGGTCTCCGGTCGGTTCATTGGATCAAGTGTGCCATAGCGACATCGCGATCGACCGGTGGAAGCAACGAGGGCTCGACGCCGTTGACGAAGTAGCCCGGGACGCGGGCAGCGATCGAATAAGTGATGCAGGCGTTGCGACCGGGTTTCAAGAGGTGCGCGACGCAATCCAGTCCGCGAGCTCGGCGAGACGCCGCGTGCGCGGGCCGAGCGGCGCGAGGGCGCGCAATGCTTCGTCGTGCAGCGTCCGCGACCGCGCCTTCGCCTCGGAGAGTCCAAGGAGCGTCACGAACGTGACCTTGTGCTGAGCAGCATCCTTGCCGACCGTCTTGCCGAGGGTGGTCGCGGATCCTTCGACGTCGAGCACGTCGTCGATGACTTGGAACGCGAGCCCAGCGAGGCGGGCAAAGCGATCGAGAGCCTCGGTGTCCAACCGCTCGCGTGCACCGCCCCGGCCTGCGCCAAGATGGATCGCAGCGCGAATCAGCGCGCCCGTCTTCAACAGATGCATCTCGGTCAAGGCCGGCTCGTCGAGCGCCGATCCGGTGGAATCTAGATCAAGCTGCTGGCCCCCCGCCATGCCGGCGGCGCCGGCGGCCTCGGCCAGCACGGCGCACGCCGGCGCGGCATCGGGTCGAGCGTCGCGAGCCAGGACATGAAACGCGAGCGACTGCAGCGCGTCGCCGGCGAGCAGCGCCGTCGCTTCATCGAAGGCCACGTGGCAGGTCGGCTTTCCACGGCGAAGCGTGTCGTCGTCCATGCAGGGGAGATCGTCATGGATCAGCGAATACGCATGAATGAGCTCCACGGCGGCGGCGCTCGCGTCGACATCCGAAGGCGGGGCGTCGGTGAGCTCGGACGCGGCGTAAGTGAGAAGCGCGCGCATCCGCTTGCCGCCGCCGAGCGTGGCGTAACGCATCGCCGAAACGAGCCTCGGCACGGGCGCGCCGTCGGCAGGCAGGAAGCCATCGAGGACGCGTTCGATCCGCTGCTGGCGCTCACGCGACCAGTCGGCGAAGCTGCCGTTGTCAGGCATCGTCGGCGTTGTCGGACGCGAGCGGCTGCAACAACCCCTTCTCGAGCACCTGCACCTGCTGTTCCGCGTCCCTGAGCGCTGCCTGGCAATAGGCGAGAAGCTCGGCGCCCCGCTTGTACGCGGCGAGCGATTCCTTCAGTGGCAACTCGCCGCTTTCCATGCGCGAAACAAGCGACTCGAGCTCTTCGAGTGCCGATTCGAAACTACGGGCGGATTCGGGTGTCTCCGACATGGCGGACTGAACGAATGCGACGACGAAAACGGGTCCTTGACCCACCGCCAGAGGGCCCAATATACTAGCATGTTTTGACGACGCGGCCTTTGAGGCGCCCCACTGGCGCCCACGCGATCCTTTCGCGCGGTCGACTTAGCAAAGCGGTCCGGCACCTTCTGCAAACGCTCTCCGGTGCCGAATTGTTGGGTTGGGTTGGTTGGATTCACGCATGAAAGGATGATCCATGTCGGATCTCGCTACTGCCGCGAGACTGCGGCAAGCCACGTCGCAGCTCCCTGCTGCCTGGTATTGCGATCCCCGCGTATTCGACGCCGAGCGCAGGCACCTGCTCTCGCGCGCGCCTGGCTACGTGGGACACACGCTGATGGCGCCGGAGCCCGGCGACTACCACGTCCTAGCCGCGCGGGACAACGCGCAGGCGCTCGTGCACGGCCCCCAAGGCATCGAGCTGCTGTCGAATGTCTGCCGACACCGCCAGGCGATCATGTTGAGCGGCAAGGGCAACGTGCAAAGCATCGTCTGCCCAATCCACCGCTGGACTTACGACCTGCAGGGCAAGCTGCTCGGCGCACCGCACTTCGCGAACCAGCCATGCGAGCAGCTGCGCCGCACGCCAATGCAGAACTGGAAGGGACTGTTGTTCGACGGTCCCCGCGACGTCGCGCGGGATCTCGCCGGCCTCGGCCTCGACGCGCTCGATTTCTCCGGCCATCTGCTGAATCACGTGGACGTCCACGAGTGCAATTACAACTGGAAGACGTTCATTGAGGTGTACCTCGAGGACTATCACGTGGAGCCGTTCCATCCGGGCCTTGGACAGTTCGTGACGTGCGAGGACCTCCGGTGGGAGTTCGCGGCTTGGGCCTCGGTGCAAGTCGTCGGCGTGAACAATCGCCTCGCGAACCCGGGCACGCGTACGTATGAGCGCTGGCACAAGGCGGTGCTCGACTACTATCGCGGAGAACAACCGCCGCATGGCGCGATCTGGCTGACGTACTATCCGAACATCATGGTCGAGTGGTACCCGCATGTCCTGGTGATCAGCACGCTCATTCCGAAGGCGGCCGACCGCACGGTCAACATCGTCGAATACTATTACCCGGAAGACATTGCGCTCTTCGAGCCCGAATTCGTGGCGGCCGAGCAGGCCGCGTACCGCGAAACCGCCAAGGAGGACGACGAGATCGCCGAGCGGATGGACGCCGGTCGGCGCGCGCTGTTCGCACAAGGACGCGACGAAGTCGGGCCGTATCAATCACCGATGGAAGACGGCATGCAGCATTTTCACGAGTTCTACCGGCGCGAAATGGAAAGCCACCTTGTTGCATCGGGCGTTTGAAGTTGTCCGCGCGCGCGGCACGCGCGCGATCCTTTGATGCCCCGCGCACCGAAGCCCTCGCTCAAGAGCGCGCTGCTTCCGAGAGACGAAGGCGAGGGCGGCTGGTCGACGCTCATCACTGCGTCTGACCTCGCGCGACATCTCGACGATCCACACTTTGTCATCGTCGACGTGCGTCATGATCTTGGGCAGCCGGACCACTTCGGCGAAGAGGCGTACGCAAAGTCCCACATTCCGGGGGCTGCGTTCGCGCATCTCGATCGCGATCTGTCGGCGACGAAGACCGGACGCAACGGACGCCACCCGCTGCCCACGCCCGAGGCGACGTCCGAACTGTTCGGTCGACTCGGCATCGATGCGACGAAGCAGGTCGTCGCATACGACCAGGGCAACGGCATGTACGCAGCGCGATTCTGGTGGATGCTGCGCTGGCTCGGTCATGACGCAGCCGCGGTCCTCGACGGCGGCTTCGCCAGGTGGCTCGAGGAGCGGCGGCCGGTCATGAGCCAGGCGCCGCGCGTCGAGCGAACGACATTTTCGCCCTCGAGAGTGCGTCCGACAGTCAATGCGACAGGCATTGCCGCGAGCCTGCCTCGCCACGCGCTGTTGCTGCTCGATGCGCGCGCCGCCGAGCGCTATCGGGGGGACATCGAGCCCCTCGACCCCGTCGCGGGTCATATCCCGGGCGCGCTCAACCGCCCCTACACCCGCAATCTTTCGACAGATGGCGTCTTTCGCTCACCGCGCGAACTGCGGAGCGAGTTCGACAGCATGCTGCATGGCCGCTCGGCCGACGATCTCGTTCATTACTGCGGCTCGGGCGTGAGCGCGTGTCACAACGTGCTAGCAATGGTAGTCGCCGGGTATCCGCTGACGCGCATCTATCCGGGCTCCTGGAGCGAATGGATCGCCGATCCGCGGCGTCCCGTGTCGAAGGGGCAGGTCTAGGGTGCGGTGCTGACGGTACGTCGCGAGACTCTTCAGCGCGGCCCGGGCACCGCGCGAGACCATTCGCTCGCTTGTCGACGTTCGCCGAGCGGCCAGCGGGCGATCGGCGTGTAGAGCGCGCCTTCAGGGTGCGTTTCCGACTTCAGCAGCGTCATCGCGTCGACATGCCACGCGTAAGGCCCGGCGCGTTCGATCGGATGCGGACCGTGACACTTTCGCGCCAGGGTCACATGCGGATGGAAGCGGCGCGCCTCGAGCGGGACGTCTTCGGCGGCGAGCGCCATGGCGAGCGATGATGCGAGCAGCGTCAGCTCCGGAGGCGGCGTCACGATGCCGATCCACGCAATGCCGGCCCGACGAAAGCTGCCGAGCGTATCGAGCATGATGTCCATGGCGGGCGCAACGAGGTTCGCGCCGACGTCGGCGAGCGTGGCCAGTCCCGAGTGCGGCCATGCGCCAATGAACGCAAGCGTCAGATGGATGTTCTCGGACGGAATGGCACGCCCGTGCATCCGTGACGCCACGTCCCGCGCGAGCTCGCCGAGCGCGCGTTGTAGGGCCGGCGGCGGCACGAGCGCGAAAAAGACGCGACACGATTGGCGCTGATCGGCGGACATCGTCCTTGGTCGACGAACCCGCCAATCAAACGAAAGAAACGCCGCGATGTTGGAAACACCGCGGCGTCATGCGATCGCAACCGCCTCGAGGTCCCTCAACGGCACGCTCGACGCCGTTTCGGGACGACGGACCTAGCCGTTGGCGACGTGAAGCGTCTTCGTCTTATCGAAGAACTGCTCGTCTTCGGTCGATCCCTTGAGGGCGGTCGTCGAGGACTGGCTGCCTTGCACGGTCTGTGTCACGGCGTCGAAATAGCCCGTCCCGACTTCACGTTGGTGCTTGACCGCCGTGAAGCCCTGTTCGACGGCCGCGAATTCCGCCTCCTGCAACTCGACGAATGCCGCCATGTTGTGGCGCGCATAGCCGTGCGCGAGGTGGAACATCGAGTAATTGAGACTGTGGAACCCGGCGAGCGTGATGAACTGGAACTTGTAGCC
>JBKPOL010000211.1:0-3960 GCA_046733075.1 Pseudomonadota bacterium
ACGCCCCCGCTTTTAACGATCCGGGGTCCACCGAGATCTACACTGAGCACTTGTCGTCGGCAGCGTCAGATGTGTATTAGAGACAGTGGCGGTGCTGATGGAGTCCAATCCCGAACCGATCCAGTTGAAGGGCCGGAACAGCGTGTAGTCGAGGCCCTCCTGCTGACCATAGGCGTGGATGACACGGTCCATCAACTGTTTCGCGCACGCGTAGATCCATCGCGGCTTGTTGATGGGCCCGAGCACGAGATCGGAGCGGTCCGGATCGAATTCGGCATCGGTACACATCCCGTACACCTCTGACGTCGACGGGAAGATGACGCGCTTCCGATATCGTACGGCCGCGCGGACGATGGGCAGGTTCGCCTCGAAATCCAGCTCGAACACGCGCAGCGGTTCGCGGACGTACGTGGCCGGCGTCGCGATCGCGACCAGCGGCATCACGACGTCGCACTTCTTGACGTGATACTCGATCCATTCGCGGTTGATCGTGATGTCGCCTTCGAAGAAATGAAAGCGTGGCTCGCCGAGGAGGTCGGAAATGCGGTCCGTCTGCATATCCATCCCGTAGATGTCCCAATCGCTGCTCGCGATGATTCGCTGCGACAGGTGGTGGCCGATGAAGCCATTGACGCCGAGGATGAGAATGCGTTTCATGCAAAGGGCGCGCCGGGGGATGAGCGCGCGCATTGTACCGTGCGCATTCAGTGCACTTGCGTGGTCGTACCGGCGCAGCGCACAAGCGGCAAGCAGCAAGCGGCAAGCGGATGCCGTGGCGAGCGTGCCCTGGTTCTCAGCCGGGTGCTACAGGATCGTCGCCGAAGCGCGCCCGAAACGACTTCGCGTCGCACGCCTGGCCGACGATCTCGAGTTCATCTATGCGAAGCGTCCCGCCGCCGCCGCAATGCGCGACGAGCATCGTTCTGTGCGGGGTCAGTGTGTCGTTTGCATGCGCCAGAGGAGCGATTTGTACTTTGAGTGCCGGCGCCGCCGGCGCTGCGTCGGGGGCGAGCAGGCGGGTGCGCAGGATCCGCGCTGGCATCCCGGCGAGATCGGTGAACGCGCCCGGGTACGGCGGTGCAACCGCGCGCACCAGGTTGTGGATCTCCCGCGCGCTCCTCGACCAATCGATGCGACCGTCGGCCGGCGTGCGTCCGCCATAGTAGGACCCGTGAGCGATGTCGTTCGGATAACGCGTGGCGGTGCCGGCAAGAAGCGCGGGCAGCACGCCGTCGAGGCAGATCTCGGCGGCCACTGTGACCTTGTCCGACACTTGTTGCGCCGTGTCGTCCGGCAAAATCGGAACCGCTTGCTGTGCGACGATATCGCCGGCGTCCGGCTTGTCGATCATGTAATGCAGCGTCGCACCGGTTTGCCGCTCGCCATTCAGCACCGCCCAGTTGACCGGGGCGCGACCCCGGTATTTCGGCAGCAGCGACCCATGCATGTTGAGCGCGCCCCGGCGCGGTAGCGCGAGGAGCGCCGGCGCGAGCATCCTGCGGTAGTAGAAGCTGAAGACGAAATCCGGTTGGAGGGCCGTAATCCGCGTGATCTCCTCCGGTACGTTGACGTCGACGGGCGCGGTCCATGGCAGCCCTGCATCGTCGGCGACATCGGCGACCCGCTCGAACCACTGCACCTCCGACGGGTCATCCTCGTGCGTGACGACGAGCGCGACCTCGACACCGTGCGCCCAAAGCACGCGCAGGCACCGTGCACCAACGTTGTGATAGGCGAAGACGACCGCGCGCAACGCAGGCGGGGTCAACGGATGCGGCGGACGGGCTCGACGGCAGGGGCCGCGACCTCGTCCACTTCAGGCTCGCGTTCGAGCACCGCGCGAATCACGTAGCGCGGCCGATCGCGCACCTGCAGATAGACGCGGCCGACGTATTCGCCGAGCAGCCCGACGCCGAACATGATGCAGCCGATCAGGAAGAACTCGAGGATGTCCCGATCCCACGCTGCCTTCACGCCCTCGATGAACCCGCCCGAAATCAGGCGCTCCACGATGACGAACACATACAGGACTACCGACGCGACGGCGACGATCATGCCGGCGACCGAAAAGATCTGCAGCGGAACGAGCGAAAAGCCGGTGATGAGGTCGAAGTTAAGGCGGATCAGCCGATACATCGAATACTTGGATTCCCCCGCGGCCCGCTCCTCGTGCAGCACGTCGACTTCCGTCGGACGATGCGCGAACGTGTAGGCAAGCGCCGGAATGAACGTGCTGACCTCGCGGGCCGCGGCCACCGCGTCGACGATGTCCCGGCTGTAAGCTCGTAGCATGCAGCCCTGGTCGGTCATGCGGATGCGGGTGATGCGTTCCCGGAGGCGATTCATGAGCCGCGATGCCGACCTTCTCCACCACGAGTCCTCGCGGATCCGACGAACGCCGCCGACGTAATCCGCGCCGGCATCCATCGCCGCGAGCAGCTTGCCGATTTCCTCTGGCGGATTCTGCAGATCGGCGTCGAGCGTGACGATGCGCGTGCCGCGCACGCGCTCGAATCCGGCGAGGATCGCGAGGTGCTGGCCGTAGTTCGCGTTGAAATAGACGACACGCGTCACCTCCGGTCGAGCCGCGAACTGCTCGCGCAGCAACGCGCCTGAACGGTCGCGGCTTCCATCGTTGACGAAGATCACCTCGTAGGAGAGCTGCAGTGCATCGAGCGCCGGATAGAGGCGGGCGAAGAGCGCGGGCAGCCCGTCCTCTTCGTTGAAGACAGGGATCACGATCGAGAGCTCGGGCGCGCTCATCGCGTCGCAGAATCGCCTGGCGAGCCGTGACGCGCAAGCACGTCCGCGCACGCATCGCAAACGCGATCGACGTCT
This sequence comes from Pseudomonadota bacterium, assembly GCA_046733075.1. Lineage (GTDB taxonomy): Bacteria > Pseudomonadota > Gammaproteobacteria > Burkholderiales > Casimicrobiaceae > VBCG01. The sequence continues at coordinate 2,839 of JBKPOL010000211.1, forward strand.
TCCGGGTTCATGCCCGCATGCAGCGGCAGCGTCACCGTCGAGTCCGAAATCAATTCGGTATTGGGAAGGTCACCGCGATGGTAGCCGAATCGTCTTCCGAGCGTGCTGAGGTGCAGCGCTTCGTAAGAGATCCCCGTTGCGATGCCCCGTGCGCCGAGCGCATCGCGGAAGCCCTTGCGCGAGATCGTCATGCGCTCGAGCGGCAGCAGGATGCAGAACATGTTCCACGATTGCCCGTCGCCGTCGACCGCGCGGGGAGGCAGCACGCATGCCGGATCGGTGACGAACCGTTCGAAATAGCGCTCGACCAGCATCCGCCGATGCGAAAGGAATCCCGGCAGCCGCTCGAGCTGCGCAACGCCGATCCGTGCGTTCACGTCGGGCAGGTTGAACTTGCCGCCGGGAAATGCGACGTCGCGCGTTCCGTCATCGCGGCGTTCGATGCCATGGAAGCGCAGCACTTCGATGCGGTGCGCTTCTTCGGCATCACGGCAGACGATCGCGCCGCCCTCGATCGTCGTCATGTTCTTGTTCGGATGAAAGCTGAACGTCACGAGGTCGCCGATCGCGCCGACGGGCCGTCCGTGCCATCGCGAGCCGATGACGAGGGCGGCGTCCTCGATGACCCGGAGGCCGTAATGGGAGGCGAGCGCGTACAGCGCATCGAGATCGACGAGCGACCCGGGCCAGTGCGTAGGCACGATCGCGCGCGTGCGTGGTCCGATGCGCGCGGCGACGCGCCCGAGTTCGACGTTGCGAGTTACGAGGTCGCAATCGACGAACACCGGCGTCGCACCGACCTTGACGATCATGTTGAGGACGGTGAAGAAGCTTTGCCCGCACGTGATCACTTCGTCGCCCGGACCGATGCCGCAAAGCTGCAACGCCACCTCTACGGCGGCGGTCGCGGAGGTCAGCACGCGCACGGGCCGGCCGCCGCAATACGCCGATAGTGCCGCCTCGAAGCGCTCGACCCAGATGCCGCTCGTGATGTGGCCCGAACGCAGCACGTCGCCTGCCGCCGCGATCGTCGCCTCGTCCAGCAGCGGGCTTGCGAACTTGAGCTGCGCCGCGGTCACGTCAGCTTCGCGCAACGAGATAGACGCCGGCGATGATGAAGCC
>JBKPOL010000212.1:0-7047 GCA_046733075.1 Pseudomonadota bacterium
TTGATGTTCTGCCTAGTCGTCAGTGGCATCGGCTACCTGATCGTGCTGTACGCGCGCTACTACATGTCGCCACAGGACCCGGTACCGAGGTTTTTCTCGTTCCTGCTCGCGTTCATGGGTTCGATGCTCGGGGTTGTCCTCGCCGGCAATCTCATCGTCATGGTCTTCTTCTGGGAACTGACAAGCATCGCGTCGTTCCTGTTGATCGGCTATTGGCACCACAACGCCACCGCGCGCGACGGGGCTCGCATGGCCTTGATCGTGACGGCGACGGGCGGCTTCTGCCTGCTTGCCGGCGTGCTCATCCTCGGGCACATCGTCGGCAGTTACGACCTCGACCGTGTGCTCGCTTCGCGTGACGCGATCGTGTCGCACAGCCTGTACGTTCCCGCGCTCGTCCTCATTTTGCTTGGCGCGATGACGAAGAGCGCGCAGTTTCCCTTCCATTTCTGGCTTCCTCACGCGATGGCTGCCCCGACGCCGGTCTCGGCGTACCTTCACTCGGCCGCAATGGTGAAGCTTGGCGTGTTCCTGATGGCCAGGCTGTGGCCCGTCTTGTCGGGGACCGACGCGTGGATCTGGATCGTTGGCCTGACCGGCCTGATCACGTTCGTGTTCGGTGCCTATGCGGCGATCTTTCAGCAGGATCTCAAAGGCCTGCTTGCGTACTCGACGATCAGTCACCTGGGACTCATCACGCTGTTGCTGGGATTGAACAGCACGCTGGCCTGCGTGGCGGCAATCTTCCACATGCTGAATCACGCGACCTTCAAGGCTTCGCTGTTCATGGCCGCCGGTATCATCGACCACGAAAGCGGCACGCGCGACATTCGCAGGCTCTCCGGGCTGTTTCGGTTGATGCCGATCACCGCGACGCTCGCAATTGTCGCCGCCGGTGCGATGGCCGGTGTGCCGCTTCTGAACGGGTTCCTGTCGAAAGAGATGTTCTTCGCGGAGGCCTTGGAAGTGGAGGGGCCCGTGCCTGAGCTCGATCGCGCGTTGCCTTACATCGTGACCATCGCGGGCATGTTCAGTGTCGCGTACTCGGTGCGCTTCATTCACGGCGTATTCTTCGGTCCCGCTCCCGTCGGCCTGCCGCACACACCGAAGGAGCCTCGACCAGCCGTGCGCTTCCCCATCGAACTGCTGGTGCTCATCTGCATAGTGGTCGGCGTGTTTCCTTCGGCGACCATCGGCCCGCTGCTAGGCGTGGCTGTTCGTTCGGTACTCGGCGACTCGACGCCGGCGTACAGCCTCGCACTGTGGCACGGGTTCAACCTGCCGCTGCTCATGAGCGGCGTCGCGCTCGCGGGCGGCATCGGTCTGTTTCTGGCGCTGCAGCGGCACTTTCAGCGCAACGTCGAGGGGACGCCGTTCCTGTCTTCCGTCGACGGACGGCAAGTCTTCGATTCCGTTCTAGTTGCGCTGTCCTGGCGCTGGGCCCGAACACTCGAGCGCTGGCTCGGGACGCGGCGGCTGCAAACTCAGTTGCGATGGCTCGTTCTCGTTGCCATCTTCGCCGCGCTGTGGCCTGCGTACCGGCTCGGCATCGACTTCGGAACGGCTGTCACCACGCCATTCGAGGCGGCATTGGCGATGGTGTGGGTCATTGGCGCCGCGTGCGCGATTGGCGCCGCGTGGCACGCAACGTTCCGACGGCTTGCTGCGCTGATCCTCGTCGGAGGCGCGGGACTCGCCACCTGCCTGACTTTCGTCTGGTTCTCGGCGCCCGATCTCGCGCTCACACAACTGCTCGTCGAGGTCGTGACGACCGTGCTGCTGCTGCTCGGACTGCGGTGGTTGCCCAAACGCAAGCCGTACGCGTCCACGCGCGCGGGCAGGCTGGCTGCGCTCCCGCGCAGGTCTCGGGACCTTGCGATCGCCGTTTGTGCGGGAGGCGGCCTGTCGGCGCTGGCCTACGCGGTTATGACGCGGCCGCTTCCCGACACGGTGTCGAGATTCTTCGTCCAGCACGCGTATTCGGAGGGCGGCGGGACGAACGTCGTGAACGTCATCCTCGTCGACTTCCGCGGGTTCGACACGTTAGGCGAGATCACGGTGCTTGGCGTCGTCGCCGTCACTGCGTACTCGCTGCTGCGCCGCTTCCGCCCCGCACGCGAAAGCATGGCGCCGCCGACTCAGCAGCCTGCGCAGAATGCCGAGACCGTCGCGGACGATGCGCTCGTGCCCGGTGTGCTCATGCGCGGCATGTTCGCAGCGATCTTCGTGTTCGGTGCCTATCTGCTCTTTCGGGGTCACAACCTGCCCGGCGGAGGCTTCGCGGCCGGCATCGTGTTCGCGATCGGCATCATCCTGCAATACATGGGGGGCGGAACGCGATGGGTCGAGGAGCGGCTCGTGCTTCGGCCCGTCGAGCTGATGGGTGTCGGCATCGGTCTTGCGGGCGCGACCGGCGCGGGTGCGTGGCTGTTCGCGCATCCGTTCCTCACTTCGCACGTCGCACATCTCGACCTGCCGATCTTGGGTCAAGTCCACTTGCCGTCCGCGTTCCTGTTCGACATCGGCGTGTTCCTGCTTGTCGTCGGCGCCACGAGCCTTTTGCTGATCGCCATTGCGCACCAGTCGCTGCGCGCGCGACGAATGGAGCGGGAGAGGCGGGAGCTCGATGCCCGACGCAATGCTTCGTCGATCGTCGAGCATGAGGACATCGTGCACCAGCCGGTGCAGCAACCATGAGCGCGCCGGCCGGCTCCAAGCGCGAAGGAGGGAGGGCGGTCCAATGACCACCGAGCTCATCGTCGCGCTCGCCATCGGCGTGCTCGCCACCTCCGGTGTGTGGCTGTTGCTGCGGCCGCGCACGTTCCAGGTTGCACTCGGTCTTTCGCTGCTCGCGTACGCGGTCAACCTCTTCATATTTGCGATGGGACGGCTGCGCGTTGGTGCCCCACCCGTGGTTGACGCAGCGCAGACCGCCGATCCGGCCGCTTTCGCGGACCCGTTGCCACAGGCACTCGTGCTCACCGCGATCGTGATCAGCTTCGCCACGACCGCGCTGCTGCTGGTCGTCCTGCTCGCGGCACGCGGTTTCAGTGGCACCGATCACGTGGATGGCCGGGAGCCCGAGCAGTGAGCATTGCCGAGCATATCGTCATGCTGCCGATCGTGCTGCCGCTTGCTGCCGGCGCGCTTACTTTGGTGCTCGACGAGGAGCGCGTGGCGCTCAGGGCGGCCATCAGCGTCGGCGCGGCGCTGTTGCTCGTCGCGGCCGCCGTAGCACTTGTGGGCGTAGCGGAGGGGTCGTTCGCGACCGTCTACCGTGTCGGCCACTGGCCCGCGCCTTTCGGCATCGTGCTCGTCGTCGACCGTGTGGCCGCGATCCTCGTACTGCTCACATCCGTCCTGGGCGTTGCATCGCTGGTTTTCTCGCTTGCACGCTGGGATCGCGCGGGGCCGCGTTTCCACTCGCTCGTGCAGTTCCTGATGATGGGCGTCAATGGCGCGTTCCTCACCGGCGACCTCTTCAACCTGTTCGTGTTCTTCGAGGTGCTGCTGGCGGCGTCGTACGGTCTCGCGCTCCACGGGTCCGGTGAAGTACGCGTTCGCGCAAGCCTGCACTACATCGTCGTGAACCTCGCCGCTTCGCTGCTGTTCCTAATCGGCGTGAGCCTCATCTATGGGGCAACCGGAACCCTCAACATGGCGGATCTCGCGCTGCGCTGGCGCGAGGCGGCGCCCTCCGATCGCGCACTGTTCGAGGCGGGTGCCGCGATCCTGGGCGTTGCGTTCCTCGTCAAAGCGGGCATGTGGCCGCTTGGTTTCTGGCTACCCGGCGCGTACTCGTCTGCGAGCGCACCGGCGGGTGCGCTCTTTGCGGTGCTCACGAAAGTCGGCGTGTACGCGGTGCTGCGCACCGGACTGCTTTTCGGCATGGAGGCCGAGGCCGTGCCGTCGACAGGTACGCCCTGGCTCGCGTACGCCGGCATGGCGACAATCGCCTTCGGCGCGCTCGGCGTACTTGCATCCCAGGAGTTGGGCCGGTTGGCCGGTTACAGCGTGATGGTGTCCTCGGGGACGCTGCTCGCTGCGATCGCCATCGGCAGCACAACGCTCACCGGCGCGGCGTTGTATTACCTCGTGGTTTCCACCCTCGGCCTGTCGGCGCTGTTCCTGCTCGTGGACCTTGTAGATCGCGGCCGCCGTCCGGGGGCCGACCTCCTGGCCGTCACCGCCGAGGCCTTCGGTGCCGGAGAAGGACAGGGCGAGGAGATCGAGATCGGGAAGTCGATCCCGGCCGTGACGGCGCTGCTGGGACTGAGCTTTGGTGCGTGCGCGGTGATGCTTGCCGGGCTGCCGCCGCTCGCGGGCTTCGTCGGCAAGTTCGCGATGCTGGACGCGCTGCTCGAACCCACTCCGGTTCCCGCGGCGTCATGGGCCATGGTGGCGCTGCTCGTCGTGTCAGGATTCGCGACCGTTATCGCCATGACACGTGCAGGCGTGCGCCGCTTCTGGGTGGCGCACGCGGGCAGCATGCCGCGCGTGCACGTCATCGAACTCGCACCCATCGTAGTGCTGCTTGCAATGTGCGCGGCGCTCACGGTTGGTGCTGGCCCGTTGATCAGGTATCTCGACGAAGGCGCCCGCGCGCTCCACGCACCGGGTGGTTACGTTGACCGGGTGCTCGCGCCATGAGACTGCCGTTCCCGCTCACGTGGCTTGCGCTCGTCGCGATGTGGCTGGTGCTGAACAGCACGCTCGCGCTCGCGGACCTGCTCGTCGGCATGCTCGTCGCGCTCGGCGGGGTGCTGGCACTGAGCTTGCTGCAGGCGCCCGACAAACACGCACACCGGCCGATGGTCGCGCTCGAACTCGCCGGGCTCGTGCTCATCGACGTCGTGCGCTCCAATATCGCGGTGGCGGGGATCGTGCTGTATCGCCACACGCGCGGGCGACGCGCGGGATTCATCGAGATCCCGCTCGAGCTCCGCCATCCGACGGGGCTCGCCGTGCTCGCCTGCATCATCACTGCGACGCCGGGCACATCATGGGCCGGATACGACTCGCGCTCGGGTGTGCTGACCATGCACATCCTCGATCTGGTCGACGACGAGGCGCTCATCGGCACGATCAAGGCGCGGTACGAGCGCCGACTGCTGGAGATCTTTGCATGAGCTCTTTGTTTCTGTGGGCGTCGCTTGTCGGCGCGCAGGTTGTGCTGGCACTCGCCATGACGTGCGCAGCCATCCGGCTGCTGCGCGGGCCGCGAGCGCAGGATCGAGTGCTGGCGCTGGACACGCTGTACGTGAACGCGATGCTGCTGATGCTCACCTTCGGCATGCGCGAGGCGACAACGCTGTACTTCGAGATCGCGCTGGTGATCGCGATCGTCGGCTTTGTGTCGACGACAGCGCTCGCGCGGTTCCTGCTGCGCGGTGAGGTGATCGAATGAACCACTTCAGCGCGCTCTCGCCGACGCTCGCTGTGCTCGTCGGCCTGCTTGCCTTGCTCGGTGCCATCTGCGCGCTGATCGGCTCGCTGGGGTTGCTGCGGCTGCGGACATTCTATGAACGGGTGCATCCGCCGACGATGGGCACGACCGCGGGCGTCGGATTGACACTCGTTGCGTCGATGCTCCTCTTCTCGGCGCTTGAGGCGCGGCCGGTGTTGCACGAACTCATCATCGCGGTGTTCACGGTCATCACCACGCCAGTCACCTACGTGCTTCTCGTGCGGGCAGCGGTGCACCGTGACGGCATCAGAGGCAAGCAGCGCGCCGTCAATGCAGCGGAGTCGGATGACACCCGGACGGACGGAAAACGTTGAATGACCGCTGGAAAGCGCGAAGCGAGTCCTGGGGTAAGTGAAGTGGCACGCGTAGGCGGGCAAGTAGCAATCGGGCCAAACCTGGCCGCCTCGACGGTTGCCGATATCGGCGTGCGGTCATAATAGGATCGGTCCACGCCACCCACAACATACGTTATGAGCGATCTCGTCACCGTCATCGTTGCCCATCGCCTTGGGAAGGTGGAGGCTGTCCGCCGTCTCAAAGAAGGCTTTGCCCGCACCAAAGGTCAGCTCGGACGAATGATCGCGATCGAGCAGGAGAGCTGGGAAGGGGATACGTTACGGTTCGACATGCGCATGCTCGGTCAAAGTGCCGCAGGGACCATTGAAGTGCTGGACGATGCATTGCGTATCGACGTTTCATTGCCCTGGCTCCTTGCGAAGGCCGCGAAGCGTCTTCTGCCGATATTGCGCAAGGAAGCAACGTTGCTTCTGGAGAAGAAATAGAGCCGGACTTCTACGTCGCGATGAACGTCGACACGGCGGCAATCGCCCGACCTTCGGCCAAGGGAGCAGTGGCCGGAATGGAGCTGCGAATGAGTAGAGCAGCAATCTCCTCAACAATCAAACAACCGGCTCGGAGACCCGATGAACATCACCCTTAGCGCTGGCTCCCTCATGGCGTTGATAGCAGGCGTCCTTATCTTGATCGTGCCGCGCCTGTTGAACTATATCGTTGCGCTTTACCTGATCATCATCGGGTTGCTCGGGCTCTTCGGAACAAGCGCGTTGCACACGGTGTAGCGGCAGCGGGTCGTTCGCGTGCAGGGCGGCCGGCGCTGCACGCTGGGTCATGACGCGGGGGTGGTGGTGCCCTTGTTCACGGGCTCCTTGGTGGCGTCGGTTACCGACTGCACGGCGCGACGCAACTCGAGCGGAGCCTGGATGTTGGCGAACGTCTCTTCGGTTCCGCCGCTGCCGGTGACGACAATCTGTCCGTAACCGAAGATCCGGCCGCCGAGGCTCTGGTTCACGGCGATCGACTCGATCTTGCCGAGAAGAACCTCCACCGAGCGCGTACTGAACACGCCCACCTTCATCATCACGCGCTTGTTCGTAACGGCGAAATCCGAACTCTGCCGCCTGATCACCGCGGCGAGCAATACGAGCAGACCGAGCGCCGGGGCGATCAGGACGAGGTTGTTCCAAGTGTCATGAGCGACCATCCATGCCGGCGGCAACAAAGTGGCGATCGCGAACAGGAGGGGTCCGATCAGGAGCTTCCAGTGAAGGAGGGTGCGAAAG
>JBKPOL010000213.1:0-2406 GCA_046733075.1 Pseudomonadota bacterium
CAGCGCTCGAGCGCAAGGTCATCGATGGTGCCATCACGTCGGCGTTGTCGGCCAATGATTGGCGCGCCTACGAGCTGGTCCGTACCGGCTACATGGTCAACATGACGATGGGTCACCAGGTCATGATGGTCAACACGGCGGAGCTCCAGAAGCTGCCTGCGGACGTGCGCAACACCTTCCTTGCGAAGGCGCGGGAGTGGGAGCCGAAATATCGGCAGATGTCGGAGGAAGGCGACACGACGGCGCGCCGCAACCTGCAGTCGAACAAGGTGAATCTCGTCACGCCGACGCCCGACGACCGCAAGACCGCACAGAAGGTGATGCGGCCGTTATGGGACGAGTGGGCGGCCAAGCACGGGGCGGTCGGCAAGGAGCTCGTGCAGGACTCGATGAAAGCCTGCGGCGCCACCTGAGCGTCCGAGGTGCGCTCGAGCCGATTGGCGGTCGCGTGTCGCGTGTCCGCCGGGTGTCGGTAAGCGACGACGTGAACTGCTCGTGAACTTCGCGCCGCCGAGCGATTCCTCGCCGGTCTATCCCGCGATCGGATCTGCCACGACCTTCGCTCGCGCTCAGCGTCTCGCTTGCGCATGCCGCGATCGGATCTGCACGTGACCTTCGCTGCCGCCGAGCGATTCCTCGCCCGCGCGTCCCTCGCGCTCTGCGCGTTTGCCGGCCTGCTGCTCGCGGTGATGGCGGTGCTGATCAACGTCGAGGTCGTGGCCCGCTACGTGTTCAACAGCTCGACGTTGATCGCGGACGAGTATTCGGGCTATCTGTTCGTCTGGTCGACGCTGCTTGCGTTCGGCTACGCGTTCCATGCCGGCCAGTTTCTGCGCGTCGACGCCGTGGTGCAGCGGTTTCGTGGCCGCACCAAGGCGGCGAGCGAGCTCCTGGCCGCCGTTGCAGGGCTTGCCGTCAGCGCCATCTGCGTGTATGCGACATGGCAGCTCTTCGAGGCGAGCTGGCGGTTCGGCACGCGCTCGATCCAGCCGTCGGCAACGCCGCTGTGGATCATGCAGATCGCGCTGCCGTTCGCATTCGCCTGGCTTGTGGTGCTCTATGTAGCGACGGTTGCGCGCATCGTTTCGGGCAGGATCGACGGCGCGGCGCGCTCGTGATCTCCTGGCAAGTTGCCGTCGCAATCTACGCAGTCGTGCTGATCGCACTGCTTGTCTTCGGCGTCGCGATCGGGACGGTAATGGGGCTGGTCGGCATCATCGGCGTCACGCTGGTCGGCGGCACGCGGTTGTGGACGACGCTTGGCGACATCGTCTGGAACACCACCAATTCGTTCACGCTCGTGGCTGTGCCGCTGTTCGTGCTGATGGGCGAGATCATCCTGCGCAGCGGCATCTCGAAGCACTTCTACTCGGGACTCGCGCGCCTGATGTGGTCGGTGCGGGGCGGCCTCGCACAGTCCAATATCGTAGGCTGCGCGATCTTCGCCGCGATCTCGGGGTCGTCCACAGCGACAGCGCTGACGATCGGCACGGTCGCGCTTCCGGAGATGCGCCGGCGCGGGTACAGCGACGACCTGACGCTCGGCACGCTCGCCGGCGGTGGCTGCCTCGGCATTCTGATCCCGCCGTCGATCCCGATGATCATTTATGCGACGGTCGTGCAGGAGTCGGTGATCGACTTGTTCATGGCAGGCGTCGTCCCCGGCATCCTGCTGACGGTTATTTTCATGGCGTGGGTCTGGCTGTTCGTCACGCTGCGGCCGTCGCTCGCACCAGCGCGGACGATCCGGCCGCCCGCGCGGGAAATCGCGAGTGCCCTCGTCGATTGCCTGCCGATCGTGCTACTGCTTCTCGCCATCCTCGGCGGCATGTATTTCGGTGTCGTGACACCGACCGAAGCGGCGGCTTTCGGTTGCCTCGTTGCCCTGCTGATCGCGCTGTATTACCGGGAGCTGACGTGGAAGGGCATCGCGGAAGCGCTTCGCAACGCCGTGGTCACCAATGCCGTCGTGATGTTCATCATCATCAACGCTCAGATCCTGAGCTACGCGATCACCACTTCCGGCGTTGGCCGCGGCGTCTCGGTGGCGCTCGTTTCGATGGGGCTTGCGCCCTTTGCGTTCTTCACGGTCCTCTACCTGCTGTACCTGCTACTCGGCATGTTCATCGATGGGATCTCGATGATGCTGCTCACCGTCCCCCTGCTCTATCCAACGCTGACGGCGATGGGATTCAACGGTGTCTGGTTCGGCGTCGTGCTCGTGGTGCTGATCGAGCTCGGTCAACTGACCCCGCCGATGGGGCTCAACCTCTTTGCGATCCATTCGATCGCAGCGCCGACGACTCTCGGCAGGATCGCGCGCTCGTCCGTCCCCTATGCGGTCGCGATTTCGCTCCTGTGCTTCATCCTCTACGCGTTTCCGGGTCTCGCGCTGTGGCTTCCGGC
>JBKPOL010000214.1:0-4760 GCA_046733075.1 Pseudomonadota bacterium
GGCAAGGTCGTCGGCAGCGTCAGATGTGTATAAGAGACAGGACCCACATCGCGCGCTGCAGCGTTTGCCGTCCCAATGTGGTCTCCGCTCCTTCGCAGGTCAGGACGGAGAGGCCGCCCCGCGCAGCGCGAGCGTCGCGGGCCAATGATCGACGATGGTCACGGGGAGTATCCACGCGTCGGACGCGAGTGTCACGATCCGTCGCCCATCCGGTACATCGCGGAGCACGCCCACGAACTCGTCGGCGCCATCGCGCACCAGCATGAGCGGGCGGCCCAGATCCGCGTGACCCGGCCGGCGGACGGTCAGCCGCAGCTCGGCGGGCAGCGGCGTTGAATCGCTGAGGCGCACACGAACCTCGCCCGCAGCGTTAACGGTGAGCGTCGCACCCGGCACCGGAAGTAACGCGGGCATTGCGGCAAGCCGGCGATTGATGCTGAGGCCGATCTTGTAGTAATCGTCGGCGACGACGGGGTCGCCTCGCGTGAGCGCGATCCATCCTGTCGCGAGCGACGCAACGACGACGAGCGCCGGTCCCGTCCCAAGCAGCCATGGCCACGGCCCGCGGGTCGAGCGCTTGGACGTGCCGTCAGCGGGGAATGATGAATGTCGATTGTTCATGGCGTACGACCCTCGCGTCGTCGACGGCCTGCACCGTCAATTCGATCTTGTGGGGACCCGACGATGGCGGGGCCGCATTCGCAGGCTCGAGCGGCACCTGCAAGCGCAGCGGGAAGAGTCGGGTCGAAGCCGGCCCGAGCTCGATCGGCTGCTCGAAATCCACGACCGCGAGCTCCGGCAATCCGGACGGCAGCAACGTGAACCTTCGCGGCGTCTCGTCGGTGTTCATGATCTGCACGCGATAGACGTTCTCGATCCTGCCCGGCGCACTCTCGCGCGCGAGTGCGCCCCGGTCCCGCAGAATGTCCACCTTGAGCGGATTGCGCAGTGCAAGCGAAGCGCCCGCCGCGCCCGCGATCGCGACGAGCACGAAGCCATAGACGAGCGTGCGAATGCGGAAGACGCGTTTCCACATCTGGCGTGCCGTCGAGCCCAGGGCCAGTGCATTTTGCGTCGTGTACCGGATAAGTCCCCGTGGATACCCCATCTTGTCCATCACCTGGTCGCAGCCGTCGATGCACGCGGCGCAGCCGATGCATTCGTATTGCAGCCCCTTCCGGATGTCGATGCCGGTCGGGCACACCTGCACGCATATGCCGCAATCGACGCAGTCGCCGAGCCCCTTCGCGCGCCGGTCCACCGACTTCGAGCGTCCGCCACGCGGTTCGCCGCGCGCCGTGTCGTAGGTGATGACGAGCGTGTCCTTGTCGAACATGACGCTCTGGAAGCGCGCGTACGGGCACATGTACTTGCAGACCTGCTCGCGCAGCCATCCCGCGTTGCCGTACGTGGCGAGGCCGTAGAACACGATCCAGAACGATTCCCAGCCTCCGAGCTGCCACGTGATGCCGCGCACGCCCAGATCGCGGATCGGCGTGAAATATCCGACGAACGTGTAGCCGGTCCACAGCGCGACGACGAACCATGCGGTGTGCTTCAGGCCCTTGATGACGAGTTTCTCGAGCGACATCGGCGCAGCGTCGAGGCGCACCCGGGCAAGGCGATCCCCTTCGATCTTCCGCTCGATCCACAGGAAGATCTCGGTATAGACGGTCTGCGGACACGCGTAACCGCACCACACGCGACCGGCGATGGCGGTCACCAGAAACAGCGAAAGCGCGGACAGGATCAGCAGCACCGCCAGGTAGATCACGTCCTGCGGCCAGAACACCGCGCCGAAGATGAAGAACTTGCGTGCGCCAAGATCGAACAGGACCGCCTGGCGGCCGTTCCACGTGAGCCATGGTAGACCATAGAACACGAGCTGAGTAGCGAACACCAGCGCCCATCGCCATGCCGCGAACCATCCATGCACGGCCCGGGGATGGATCGTCTTGCGAATCTCGTAGAGCGCGACTTCTTCGCTGGACGGCAGGATGGGCACGACGGTGCGCGTGCGCGTTGCCACGTGGTCCATCACGTCGGTAGGCGCTTCCCGATCGGGCGGCATGCCAGGCGTATGCACGATCCGACGAACGCATTACTTGGCGTTCGACAGGCTCCAGACATAGGCCGCGAGAAGCTGGACCTTGCCCTCGTCGAGCCGGTCCTTGTGTGCGGGCATCCTCGTAACCGCCGATGCCTCACCGCGGCCGCGTGTAACGGTCTCGGTGATCGCTGCCTCGGTGCTGCCATACAACCAGATCCGATCGGTCAGGTTCGGCGCACCGATCTGCTGATTGCCCTTGCCCTCCGCGCCGTGACACGCGGCGCAGTTCTGCGCGAAGAGCGGTTTGCCGAGTTGCGTACGAACGTTGTCGGACGGAAGGCCCGACAGGCTTCGCACATACGCGACGACGTCACGCACGCCTTCACTGCCGAGAACCGCACCGAACGCCGGCATGATGCCGTTGCGGCCATTCAGAATCGTTTCGCGGATGTTGGCCGGCTCGCCGCCGTAGAGCCAATCGCGGTCACGGAGGTTCGGAAATCCCTTGCTGCCGCCGGCATCGGAACCATGACATTGCGCACAGTAGTTGAGGAACAGCCGTTCCCCCATCGCGTTCGCTTCGGGATCGGCTGCAACTGCCTTGCTGTCCATCGCGAGATACTTAGCGTACAGCGGCTCGACCTTCGCATCGAATGTCCGCACTTCGCTCGCGTATGCGCCGGCGGAGGTCCATCCGAGCGCGCCCGGCGCCTTGCCCAGCCCCGGATACAGGATCAGATACGCGAGCGCGAAGACGATCGTCAGCCAGAAGAGCCACATCCACCAGCGCGGCAGCGGATTGTTGTATTCGGCGAGATCGCCGTCCCAGACATGACCGGTCGTCTCAACCTGGGCGCCCGGCTTGGGTCGCTGGACACGCATCTTCCCCAGCATGTGCAGCAACACGCCGCACGCGACGATCGACAGGAGCGTCGCGATCGCAACATACAAGCCCCAGCCGTCGGCCGTGAAATCGCTCATCGCCCCCCTCCGCCGTTCCGCAAGACTTCTTCATTTTCATCAGGCAACGCGAATGGTGAATTCGCCGCGGCACGAAACTCATCGCGACGGCGGCCGCTCCACGCCCAGTGAACGATGCCGACGAACAACAGAAACGACATCACGGTGAATGCGCTCGAGAGCGTCGAATAGATCTCCATGGCTACCTCACGTTGCGCAGTGCAAGCCCCAGGTTCTGCAGGTAGGCAATGACCGCGTCCTCCTCGGTCTTGCCCTGCAACTGCTCCGGCGCGTTGGCAATCTCGGCGTCCGTGTATGGAACTCCGACGCGGCGGAGCGCCCGCATGCGAGCGCCGATGTCGTCTCCCGCGAGCGGCGTCTTAGCGAGCCACGAATACGCCGGCATGTTCGATTCGGGCACGACATCACGGGGATTGCCGAGATGCACGCGATGCCAGTCGTCGGAATAGCGCCCGCCGACGCGCGCCAGGTCCGGTCCGGTGCGTTTGCTTCCCCACTGGAACGGATGGTCGTACACGAACTCGCCTGCGACGGAATAGTGTCCATAGCGCTCGGTTTCCGCGCGGAACGGACGAATCATCTGCGAGTGGCAGTTGTAGCAGCCCTCGCGCACGTAGATGTCGCGTCCGACGAGTTGCAGCGGCGGATAGGGCTTGATCCCTTCGACGGCCGTTGTCGTCGACTTCTGGAAGTACAGCGGAACGATCTCGACGAGGCCGCCGACGGCCACCACGAGGATTGTCAGGATGATCATCCACCCGATGTTCTTTTCGATGAGTTCATGCGAAAGCTTCATGGCGTGAGAAGTCGGGGGGTCAGACGGCGGCGGGCAGTGGCGTGCCGACGGGCGGGATCGGCGCCTCGAACTTCTTGCCGAGCGCAATCGTGCGCACGACGTTCCACGCCATCAGCAGCATGCCCACGAGGAACAGCGTTCCGCCGAGCAGCCGGATCGCATAGAACGGGTACGTCGCCTTCACGCTTTCGACGAACGCATAAGTGAGCGTGCCGTCGGGGTTCGTCGCGCGCCACATCAGGCCCTGCATGACCCCCGCGATCCACATCGACGAGATGTAAAGCACCACGCCGAGCGTCGCGATCCAGAAATGCGCGGTGATGAGCCGGGTCGACCACATCTCGACTCGCCCGAACATGCGCGGGATCAGGTAATAGATGCAGCCGATCGAGATGAACGCGACCCAGCCGAGCGCGCCCGAGTGCACGTGTCCGACGGTCCAGTCGGTGTAGTGCGACAGCGCGTTGACCGTCTTGATTGACATCATCGGACCCTCGAACGTCGACATGCCGTAGAACGACAGCGAGACGATCAGGAACTTGAGGATCGGATCGTCGCGCAATTTGTGCCAGGCGCCCGACAGCGTCATCATCCCGTTGATCATGCCGCCCCACGACGGCGCGAGCAGGATCAGCGAGAACAGCATGCCGAGCGACTGCGTCCAGTCGGGCAGTGCCGTGTAATGCAGGTGATGGGGGCCAGCCCATATGTACGTGAAGATCAGCGCCCAAAAATGGACGATGGACAGCCGGTATGAGTAGATCGGGCGGCCGGCCTGTTTCGGTACGAAGTAATACATCATCCCAAGGAAGCCGGCGGTCAGGAAGAAGCCGACGGCGTTGTGGCCGTACCACCACTGCACCATCGCGTCCTGCACACCGGCGTAGGCCGAGTACGATTTCATCGGCCAGAACGTGACGGGCATCTCGGCGC
>JBKPOL010000215.1:0-10343 GCA_046733075.1 Pseudomonadota bacterium
GTCCTGGACAGAATTGGGCTGATGTAGACAACAGTCGCAGGAAGTTGAACAAGCCGATAGGACGTCCGCTGTGAACGATGATGCAGTGCAAAATAACGACCTCTTCGCCGAGCCCCAGGTTCCGGTTGTGCGGACCTTGCCTCCCCCGGTGGTCTCGGTCTCTGCATTCGTTTCCTCGGCTCGTCTGCTGCTCGAACGCAATCTGGCGTTGCAATGGATCAGCGGTGAGGTGTCCGGCTGCAGCCGTGCGGCTTCGGGGCATCTCTATTTCACGCTGAAGGATCCGAAGGCGCAGATAAAGTGCGTCTTTTTCCGTAGCAAGGCGCGGGCGCTGTCGTTCGAACTGCGGGAAGGACTGGCCGTCGAAGTCCGCGCAACACCCTCGATTTATGAAGCGCGCGGCGAATTCCAGCTCAATGTGGAGAGCGTCAGGCTCGCGGGCCTCGGCGCACTCTACGAGCGATTCGTGCAATTGAGGGCGCGGCTTTCGGCAGCAGGCTTGTTCGAGGCGTCGCGCAAGCGGCCCCTGCCGATCTTTCCTGCACGCGTCGGGATCGTCACATCACGGCGGGCGGCTGCATTGCGCGACGTGCTGACGACGCTCGCGCGGCGGTTTCCCGGAATACCGGTCGTCCTCTACCCTGCTTCCGTGCAGGGCGCGGGCGCCGCCAGCGAGATCGCAGCAGCGATCCGCCGTGCCAACGCACACGCTTACGTCGACGTGCTGATCGTTGCGCGAGGCGGCGGCTCGCTGGAGGATCTATGGGCGTTCAACGAAGAAATCGTCGCGCGCGCCGTGTTCGAGTCGCGGCTGCCCATCGTGTCGGGGGTCGGGCACGAGACGGACTTCACGATATGCGACTTCGTCGCCGACGTGCGGGCGCCGACTCCGACCGGTGCCGCGGCCCTCGTCGTGCCGGACCGGATGGCGCTGCGCCGAAGGGTGCAGGAGCTGGCCCGGCGTTTGGCGCGGGCAGAAACCCATGCGGCGTCGAATAGAGCGCAGCGGCTCGACCGCGCCTCACGCGCCCTCGTTCATCCGGCCGCGCGACTGGCTCGGCAACGCATGCGTGCACGAGAACTTGGCGACCGACTCGCACGGGCATTCGGGCATCGCAGGATCGCGGCCATTCGTCGCATCGACGCAGCCCGGGCGCGCCTGTGTCGCGAGTTGCACGCGCCGGTGTCGCAAACGCGTGCGCTCGCGCATGCCGCGAATGCGCTCGCGCGCGCCGGTCGTGATCGTCTCGCCCGAGCGAGGCGCGAGGTCGAGCGCATGGGCGCAACCCTTGCGCTGCTCAACCCTGAATCCGTCCTCGAGCGCGGTTACGCCATCGTCGCGACGCGCGATGGAACCGTCGTCGCCGATTCGCGGCAATTGAGCACCGGCGAGGACGTTCGCATGACTTTCGCCAAAGGGCATGCGGCAGCCACCATCACCGGGACGGAAACGACCGACGACTAGGCAAACGCGGGCAGGTCCCGTCTCCCACCGGGAACGGACAGCGACTTTCGCGGCGACTCACGTAAAACCGGGTGGCGCGGAGCCCGTCGCTAGTGTCCGGAGTCAGAAGTTCCGAAGCAAAAGGAGCGGATGAAATCGGCTGTCAGGCAAGGGGGCGGCCGATAGCGTATCCCGTGATACCGTGAGGCCGACCAACGAACCATGGCGGCCGATCTCGCCGCAGACTTGCGAGCGAATTTGCGACTCCGGACACTAGGCCTCGTCAGGATCCGGATCGTCGACGGCGTTCCCGCCACGCAGTCGCGCACTGACGTCGGCGGGCGCTTCGGCCGCAAGGCGCGGCGTTATCACGTGAACATCTGCGTTCTGCGCTCGATGGCGCAGCGCGTGATCCATCAGGACACAGGCCAGCATCGCCTCGGCGATCGGTGTCGCGCGAATGCCGACGCAAGGGTCGTGGCGCCCATGGGTGTTGACGATGACGGGGCGCCCGTCCTTGTCGATCGAGTGGCGATCGAGCCTGATCGACGACGTCGGCTTGACGGCGATCGCAACGACGATCTCCTGGCCCGTCGATATCCCGCCCAGGATGCCGCCCGACTGATTGCCGAGAAATCCCTCGGGTGCCATTTCGTCGGAGTGCACGGTTCCGCGTTGCGCGACGGCGGCCAAGCCTGCGCCGATCTCGACGCCTTTCACCGCGTTGATGCTCATCATCGCGTAGGCGAGGTCGGCGTCGAGCTTGTCGTAGACCGGCTCGCCCCAGCCAACCGGTACGCCCTGCGCGCGAACCTCGAGGCGCGCGCCGCACGAATCGCCGGACTTCCGCAGCCGATCCATGAACGCCTCGAGCTCGGCGACCATCGATCGGTTGGCCACGAAGAACGGGTTCTCGTCGACGTGCTCGAAGCCTTCGAATGGAACGGCGTTCTCTCCGAGATGCGTCAGGTGTCCGCGAATCTGCACGCCGTGCCTCTCGCGGAGCCATTTGCGTGCAATCGCGCCGGCCGCCACGCGCACGGCCGTCTCGCGTGCCGATTGACGACCGCCGCCGCGGTAATCGCGAATCCCGTACTTGTGCCAATACGTGTAATCGGCATGGCCGGGGCGAAACGTGTCGGCGATGTTCGCGTAGTCCTTGCTGCGCGCGTCTTCGTTGCGAATCAGGAGTGCAATGGGCGTACCGGTCGTCCTGCCCTCGAATACACCGGACAGGATCTCGACCGAATCGCTTTCACGACGCTGCGTGACATGCCGGGACGTTCCGGGCTTGCGGCGATCGAGCTCCTTCTGGATATCGCCTTGTTCGAGCTCGAGATTCGGAGGACAGCCGTCGACGACGCAGCCGATCGCCGGTCCGTGCGATTCGCCGAACGACGTCACGCAGAACAGCTTGCCGAATGTATTTCCGGACATGGTAGCGCGCGGAATGGGTCGCGGCGACTATAGCACTCGCATTCGCGTGATCGTGGTCGGCGCCGCGACCAAAACGTCATTGCTCCGTACGTGCGCGCTCGCTGTCTTGCGAGCTCGCGTCGCCCGCACGCACTTGCTGCGCGAGACGGAGCGCCATGTACAGCAGCAGCAGCGCCGCGGCGACGAGACTCCCCCACAGCATCCAGCGCTTCAGATCCAGCGGCTCGCGAAGTGCGGCGGCGTTCATCGCGGAAGGTGAACCGGCGGGAATCGCCGTGGCCACGTTGCCAGGCAACGGCTTGCCTGGGACATAACCCGGGACAAGTGTTCCGATCGCAAGCGTGGCCGGCAGCGCGCGGCGGCTCCCGTATGCGAGCTCGAACGGACCGTTGCCGCGTGCCGCGAACACGATTTCCTGCGGAATCCACGATGCTACGAGGGCAGGCGCGGCTCGTCCGACGCCGCCGGAGTTCGGGTCGATGCGCGCGCGAATGAAGCGAAGCGGGACGCGCACGATGGGAAATTCCGCGCTCTGCGCTTCGCCCTCCTCCTGCCGCACGCGGTAAACCACGGACGCTCCGATCAACCGCCAAGGATCCTCGGCGCGCAGGCGTCCCTCCCACGTGATCGGTGCCACCGTGTTGATTTCCGGAAGCGCAAGCGTGATGCGATCGACGGGCACCGCCGCACCGAGCCCGAATACGTAGGCATTCGCTTCGGTCGGATCCGCCACGCCCTCGACCGTGCGTGTGCGGCGCGGCGGCTCGACGAGCACGTCGCCAACCTCCCCCTGAACCGACGCGAGGACCGGCGACAAAGCCGTGATCCACGTGAGGCGCAGATAGCGTGCCGCTTGCGGCGCGAACTCGACCCGATTTCGGGCGAGACGCCGACCGTTGAATTCAAGCGACAGCAACGGCGCGCTCGCCGCGATGGACCGCCAGTGCTCCAGATCATCGCTGGCGTCGACGCGCAGCCGTGCGTTCACGCTCGACGCATCGTGCACCTGGAGTTGCAGGCCGACCAGTGGCTTTTCATCGGCGCCCGCATCGATCAAATACCCGACGATCCGCGATCCGGCAACGGGCGTGCCGTCGCGCGCGCGAACGTCGACGGTTGTCCCTCCCGGATCGCGGCGCAGCTTGATCGAGAAGTCCGCGGCCTGGGGCAGCGTCGTGTCGACGCTGAGCGGAAAGAACGCGAGCTCCCGACGCGGACCGGCTACGCTGGCGGGCGCCGGGCGGGGAACGAACGCGAAGGGGACGATCGCACCGTCGCCGTTGAACACGCGCAAGTCACCAAGATCGGGACGAACCGCGCCCTCGTATACCGAATCGGGCAATTCCACGCGCAGGAATGCATGTTCGCCCGTTGTCATGAGCGGCTGGCGGACCGCGAAATCCGCCGGCGACTCGCCGGGCGCGCCGAACGCGCTCATCGACAACGCGACGACCGAGAAAAGGATCACTCGCTTCATGCGGACTCCTGGCGCGGAGGCACGGGCGCCACGTAACCGATGATGAGCAGCAGCACGCCCACTCCCATGAACGATACGATCCGTTCAACGCCGCCGACCTGCGACAGATCGACGAAGAACAGCTTCCCGACGACGACCGCGAGCAGCGCTGCACCGCCCACCCACGCGGCCCGGAAGCGAAGGCGATGCGCGATCATCATGGAGGCGAGCGCGAAGATCGACCACACGATCGATAGCGCCGCCTGCGCGATACGCGCATTCCACATGCCTGCCGCGGACCACGGCACGTCGGCCCAGTGATGCAACGTGCGCAAAGTGGCAAACGTCACCCAGAACAGCAGCAGTCCGGCCGCGACTGCACCGAGCGCCTCCGGCGACAAGGCGCCGAGGCGATTGCCCTCGACACCGCGGACGCGCTGCAGCCACAGCGCGATGGAGATGAAAACGAGCGAATGCGTGAGGTCGAGCGGGTTCACGAACGGCACGAAGGGCAACGGACTTGCGTCTCCCGTGCTCGCCACGTTCGCATAGAGCGCCCAGACGAGCGAAGCGACGACCAGCGGAATCGCGGCAACGACGAGCCAGGCGCGCACGCGCACTCCCATGGGCCAGCCCGCATGGGCGGTGCCGCGCATGATCGTGAAGAGCGCAAGCATCGGCAAGAGGCCCCACGGCGCGAGGCGCCAGGCGCCGCCGATCGCATGTGAGCGTGCAAGCCAGGCCACTTCGTGGGCGGCAATCAGCGTGACGAGCCACGCGAATACCGCGTGCGAAGCATCGAGCGCCCACGGTGCAACGGGCGGCGTATCGCGCTCGAAGTGCCGGACGAGCGCGATGTACGCGCCGAGCGCAAACGCCCATGCAACGAAGCCCCACGCACCGAACAGGTGTCCGGGTGGGACCCCGGCATTCGCGACGCCGAAAGCCGCGATCGCAAACATCACGGGCAACGCCAGCAGCGATGGAACGCGCGCCAGCGGCCAACTCGACGCGCGCGCGAGTGCCGCGAAAATCACGGCCGACGCGGCGATGAACGCGACAAAACCGGCCAGGCGCATGTCGAACGCCACGAACCGCTCGATCTCCCGCCAGCCGGCGCCCACCCACCAAAGCACGCCCCACGCGAACACGACCGGCACGAGCGCGCGCTCGGTCGAACGGAGATCCGGGGCGCGCGACAGGACGCGCGCGCTCGTCACGCCGGCGACGGAAATGAGGAGTGCGCCAATGAAATCGCTGTTGACGACGGGCCAGCCTGCACCGACAAGCCGGTGCGTCCAAAGCGAGAAGCCGAGCGCGAATGCCACGCCCGCCGCGACCTGAAGCGCGAGACCGAATGCGCGGGGTCCAAGCTGTTGCTGGCGCGCGCCGATCCAGACGAGCGCGGCACCTTCGAGCGCCCACGTGGCCGACGTCAAATGGGCATCGAGCGCGAGCGGCACCGCGAGCGTCGCGAACACCACACCGAGCGCGAGATACGACTCGACGAGCAGGCGCAGATCGTCGCGATGACGCGTGTAGAGCAATCGCGCGAGGACGAGGTAGACGGCTGACGCGCCTATCGCGCTCCACGCCATCGCGTATTCGATCCGCCGCACGAGCGCGCCCTGCAACCCGGCCGCGAACAGCGGCGTCGCGAACACGAGCGTCGCGTCGACGTAGCGTTTCACCTCGAGCGAGCGGCGCATCGCGTAGAGCGTCGCGATGCCGACGTAATACACGAAGAACAGGATCAGGAAGGGCTCGGTCGTCGCGAAGTTCTCCGGACGGTAGCGCGTGACGCCCCACACCGTGCCGATGACGAACGTGCAGACAAACGCGATGACGTTCAGCCGTCGCCATGCCTTGAACCATGCGATGGCGAAGACGCCGGCGTTCAGCACCGCGTAGTACGAGAAGAGCATGACGTGGCTGCCGACGCCCGTCGGCGTCAGCACCGGGGCCGCGAAGCCGCCGACAATGCCGAGGATCGCAAGCGCCATCGAGTCCTGCCGGACCGCGAGATAGCTGGACAGCGCGGCAATCCAGAACAGCAGCCCGAAGGCGGCGAGCGCCGGCAGCAGCTGATAGAGGCGCAGCGCGGCGAACACCGTCAGGTACAGCACACCGATCGCGGCACCCTGCAGGCTCATCGCATAGCCCGACCGCCGCTCCCGCAACCGCCAGCCGAGCACGAGCAGCACGACACCGCCCAGTGCAACCGCCGCGAGCCGCAGCTCGATCGACACGCTCACGTGCTCCGACGCGTACTTGAGCAGGAACGCGACGCCGATGAACAGGACGACGACGCCGACCCGCGCGAGCGTATTGCCGCCCGCGAGCAAGCGCCACAGCGCGCTCGGCTCCGATCGCTCGCGTCGCGTACGTGCTCCTCCGCCCGCGGCATACGCAGGCGTGAAAGGAGCGTCCGTGGGCACGACGTGCGTGGGTGGTTCGTCGGCCGGCGTGCTCTCCGGTTTCCCGATGACCTCGCCATGGCCTGCACTCTGCGCGAGTGCGAGGTCCGCCTGGCTTGCACCGGTGACGGCCGGCTCCGCAGGTGGAAGATCGGTGAGCGGGCCTTGGGCGACCTGGGATTCAACCAGGCCGATCGTCGGCATGGCGCGCGTCGTTCCACTAGCGCCGACCTTTTGTATTTCGGTCTCGAGCGTCTCGATGCGCCGCTCCATTGCGCGCAAACGCTCGGCCACACGTGGATCGAGGAGCAAAAGCGCATCGCTGCCATCGCCCGCACTCGCCGCAGGGCTGGCCGCAGGCTTCTGCTCGGCGCGGCGGTTCTTGCGCCAGGAATTCAAGACCAGGCCTGCGATGAGCCCGATGAAGCCGCCGGCGACGGCGCCATCGAAGCCGCGAACGAGGACGCCGCCGAGCAAGGCGCCCAACAGCGTCGTCAACAACGGCATCTGCGCTCCCTTCTCGTGACGGATCCGTCTTCGCGGATCTCCGGATCACATTCGTTGCATTGCGGGACTGCCGGAAGCGCACGTTCCAGCAATCGTGCGCTCGAAACTTCAGCGCGCATCGCCGCGCAGCGCGCGCACCTTTCCAAAAAGCAGGTCCGTCGTGACGTCCTTGGCGGGCAGCGGCGCACCCGCGACGAGCGTGATGCGCGAGAAGATACCGCGTATCCGCCGCATTGCGCTCCCTTTGTGCGACCGCGAGAAGAAGCTGCCCCAGAGGCCGCGCAGCGCCATCGGCACGACGGGGACCGGCGCCGAGGCGAGGATCCTGAGAATGCCCGGGCGAAACGCATTCAACTCCCCGGTGTGCGTCAGGCGGCCCTCGGGAAAGATCCCGACGATTTCGCCCGCGCGGAGCGCGCTTGCCACGTCGTCGTATGCGCGCTCCTTGACCGATGGATCCTCGCTCGACGAAGCGATCGGAATCGTGCGCATTGCGCGAAAGATGAACGAAAGCACCGGAACGCGGAATATCCGGTGGTCCATCACGAAGCGGATCGGCCGTCGAATACAGGCGGCGATGACGACCGCGTCGACGTAGCTGACGTGATTGCACACGACGACGCACGGACCTTCCTCGGGAATGTTGTCCAGGCCTTCCTCGCGCACGCGATACATCGTGTGGATGAGGATCCATGCGAGAAAGCGCATGAGGAATTCGGGTACGAGCGTATAGATGTACGCGGCGACGACCGCATTCATCACGCCGACGACCAGAAAGAGCTGCGGGATCGAGAGCCCGGCGCCGAGAAGCGCGATTGCGCCGACGGCGGAGGCGACGATGAAGAGAGCGTTCAGGATGTTGTTGGCGGCGATGATCCGCGATCGATGCGAAGGCTCCGAGCGCGCCTGGATCAGCGCATACAGCGGCACCGTGTAGAAGCCGCCGAAAACGCCCAGCAGCACGATGTCGATGCCCACCCGCCAACGCGCGCCGCTCGACGCGAACGCCGCGACGCCGGTTTCCGCACTGCTCGCCAGACCCCGCGATGCGAGCCACAGGTCGATCGCGAATAGCGTCAGGCCGATCGATCCGAACGGCACGAGTCCGAGCTCCACCTTACGGCCCGACAGCCGCTCGCACAGCAATGATCCGACGCCGATGCCGATCGAGAACAGCGCGAGCAGCAGCGTGAACACGTGCTCGTTGCCTCCGAGCACGGCTCGCGTGAACGCCGGCAGTTGCGCGAGGTAGATCGCGCCGTAGAACCAGAACCACGAAATGCCGAGCATCGACCGCCACACCACGAGGTTCTGGCGGGCGATGACCAGGTTTCGCCACGTTTCGCGAAACGGGTTCCATTCGATGACGAGCGCCGGCGCGACCGCCGGCGTGTAGGGGATGCGCCGGCTGGCGGCCCAGCCGAGGACCGCAATGGCGACCGTCAGCGCGCCGGCGACGAGCGTCCCGTTCGGCTTGACGGAAACAGCGAGGCCGCCGGCGAGGGTACCGAGCAGGATCGCAGCGAACGTTCCCATTTCGACGAGACCGTTGCCGCCGACCAGCTCGTCGAGGCGCAGGTGCTGCGGAAGGATCGCGTACTTCACCGGACCGAACAGCGTCGAATGAATGCCGAGCAGCGCGAGCGCGGTGAAGAGCAGCGTGATGCTCGGCATGGCGAAGCCCGCGAATCCGATCAGCATGATCCCGATCTCGAACACCTTGATCCAGCGGATCAGCGCCGACTTTTCGTACTTGTCCGCAAGCTGCCCCGCCGTCGCCGAGAAGAGCATGAACGGCAGGATGAATACGGCCCCGATCAGGTTGACGATGGTGCCGGCGTCGAGCGCCAGGCTCGACGCGGCCTCGAACGTGACGAAGACGACGAACGCGTTCTTGAAGACGTTGTCGTTCCCCGCGCCCGCGAACTGCGTCCAGAAGAAGGGAGCGAAGCGACGCTCCGCGAGCAACGCGAACTGGGTCGACGCGCTCATCCGCACGCGATGCGGCGATCGGCGCCGCTCACACCGCCATCGGCGCCGTCAGCGGGGGGTGGTGCCGGTAGTTCTCGAGCATGAAGTCGCCGGGCTCCACGCGATCGAGCCACTCCGGTTCGAATTCGCCGGTCTCCGCGAACGCCGGGATGCGATCGGAGATGACGAGGCGCGGCAACGGAAATGGTTGGCGCGCGCGCTGCTCGGCGAGCATCTCCAGCTGGTTTTCGTAGATGTGCGCGTCGCCGATGAAATAAGTGAGCCACCGCGGGACATAGCCGGTGAGGCGCGCCGCGAGCGACAGCATGATGGCCGCCTCGCAAAGATTGAACGGGGCCCCGAGGCCGACGTCGTTCGAGCGGACGTAGAGGCAGAGCGACAGCTCGCGCTTGGCGGCGTTCGGCAGGAACTGATACAGGAGGTGACACGGCGGCAGGGCCATCTGATCGAGCTGCGCGCAATTCCACGCATGAAACAGGATTCGGCGGTCCGAAGGATTGGCGATGATCGTGTCAAGGCACTGTCGCACCTGGTCGATGGCCTTGTGCAGCAGGAGCTTGGGCGTGCCGTCGTCGCTGACCTCACCGATTGCCCGATACCCGCGTTCGACGGCGTCTTCAATCTGTGCCGAGTCGTCGAGATCGAGCAGCTTGAAAGCCGGCCACTGGCGCCATTGATACCCATAGATCTCGCCCAGGTAGTCCGGCGCGATCCGGTACGGGTTCGCGAGCCACTGCGCGTTGTCGTTCGCGTTCTGGTCCCACACCTTGCAACCTAGCGCCCGGAAATCCGCCGCACTTCGATAGGCGCGCAGGAATCCGATCAGCTCGCCGACCGCCGTTTTGAACGGCAGCCTCCGCGTCGTGATCGCCGGGAAGCCATCGCGGAGGTCGAAACGCATGGACGCGCCCGGTATGCTGATCGAGCGCACCCCCGTACGGTTTTCCTGCCACGACCCTTCGCTGAGAATCGTTTCGACGAGCTGCAGATACTGCTTCATGACGAGCGGACGCCCGCGGGAATCGGATGAACTTTAGCGAGCATAGCGCATGAAAGCGCGATAAAAAGCCCGCACGGATTTGCGGGCGCA
>JBKPOL010000216.1:0-3247 GCA_046733075.1 Pseudomonadota bacterium
GCTCGAGATGTCGAAGTACGGCGTCGAACCATCGCCGCAAGCATGGGATATCGGGCAGGAGCTCGAAGGCGAGCAAACGTTCCTGCGACGGGGGTTGCGCAGCGATATCCTCGTCAAGCTGCGCCGCGGTCACTGGGTCATGCAGGCCGTTGTCGATCTGCATGGCATGACCGCCGACGTGGCGCACGACGCCGTCGCTGATTTCCTGCTCGAAGCGCGCGGCCGCGGCGCGCGCTGCGTGCGCATCATTCACGGCAAGGGCCTCACGTCACCGAATCGCGAACCCGTGCTGAAGGGCAAGGTGCGACGCTGGCTCTCGCAGTGGGACGACGTGCTCGCCTACTGCGAGGCACCGCCGCACGCAGGTGGCAGCGGCGCCGTCATCGTACTGCTGCGAGGGCGCTGACTCACGCCCGGGGCGTATTGCCCCCCCAGGTGAAGGGCCGGGCGTGTCCGACGTTCGATCGACCGCGCCGTCACCGAAGTGTGCGATGGGCAAGCGCGGGCAAGCGCTTGCGCACATCCGAAATCCGAGCGGGATCGACATCGCCGACAGCGATTCCTTCGCCTTCGGCTCTATCTGCGATGATCTCGCCCCACGGGTCGATGAGCATCGAGTGGCCCCAGGTGTGGCGGCCCCCGGCATGCGTGCCCCACTGCGCAGCCGCCAGTACGTAACACTGGTTTTCGATTGCCCGCGCGCGAAGCAGCGTTTCCCAGTGTGCCTCGCCCGTGCGCGCGGTAAACGCCGCGGGAACGACCAGGAGCGCGACGTCGTCCAGCGCGCGATAGAGCTCCGGAAAGCGCAGGTCGTAACAGATGGAAAGCCCTACCTTTCCACACGCGGCGACGAAGGTCGCGGGCGTGCGTCCGGGAACGATCGTCTTGGCTTCATCGTAGTCCTCGTCACCGTGCGTGAATCGAAAGAGGTGGATCTTGTCGTAGCGAGCGACTCGCGTGCCGTCGGGCCCGTACACCAGGAGCGACTGCTTCGTCCGCTCGGCGTCGTCGCATGCGATGGGCACGCTGCCGCCGATCATGTACAGCTGGTGGATCGACGCCATGCGGGCAAGGAACGACTGCTGCGGTCCGTCGCCATCCGGCTCCTGCGCGGCGAGCTTGTCGCGTGCGCGCGCTCCCATCAGGCCGAAATTTTCGGGCAGCAACACGAGACCTGCGCCCTCCGCCGCGGCTTCCGCCGTCAGACGTTCCGCCACGTGCAGGTTTTGTGCGACATCGGCGCCCGACGTCATCTGCACCGCTGCAACGCGCAGCGCCTTTCGCTTCGTTTCACTCATCGGTTTGACTGTACCGGTGCATTTCTCACCGACCAACTATCGCACGGCTGCGCCCGATTGCGCGGCCGTCGCTGCGGTCGCGGCGTTGGTGCGCGCGACGACCGGATCGTCGAAACTGCCGGTGACGGAGTATTCATAGCTGAAAAGCTTGTCGAAGGGATTGTTCAGCATCTTCTGTGCGAGCAGCGTGCCGGCGCCGATCGCCGCGCCGACAAGCGGATTCGCGAGGAACAGCGCGGCAGTCCCGACGGAAACACCCGACGACAGCGACGGTTGCACGCGTATCTTGAGCTTCTGCGTTTCGTGCGCAACGTCGACGTCGCCCGAGATATTGACAGCCGCTGCGGGTCCCACGAGGCGAAAAGCGTCCGTGTGCATCACGCCGCTTTGCATCTGCACGTCGGCGGCGATCGTGTCGAAGGCAAATCCCTCGCTGAATACATCGCGGAAGTCGAGCGAGATCCGCCGCGGCAACGCCTGCAGCGAGAGAACGCCGAGCAGCCGACCTACGCCGGGATCGATCTTGGTGAACTGGCCCGCGCCCGAATTGAGCTTGAACGCGCCGGTTAGCGACGCATAATCGAAGTCGCTCGGCGCGCCATTCCACGACAGGCGCCCTTCGATCTTCGTCGGCGCGCCCTTCACGGCGTTTGGCCATCCGAAGCGACCGAGGAATTCGCCCGTTTCCTTCACGTCGACGACGACGTTGAGCGTCGTCTGCGATCGGCTTGCAATGCTCCGCCATGACCCTTCGGCATCGATTCGTCCGGCATCGTTCACAAGCGCCAGCTTCCGAATCTGCCAGTCGCTGCCCGACGGATTCGCCAACAACTCGAGCTTGCCGAGCGTTCGCTCCTTCGAGCGCAGCGCATCCGCCGCGAGGTCCACCTCGGGCCAGCGGTTCGCACCGGCGAGTTGCGACGGCATTCCGGCCGTCGCCGCGTCGCTCGCCGGCGGCATCGTGAGCCGCGCGAGCCGCGCCACGATCCGCCCGTTCGGTTCAGTACTCGAGGCTGCGCGCCACACTGCGGTGCCCGCGAGCTCCGCGCCGTCGAGGGTCACTCGCCAGTCGTTGGCTTGCCGTCGCGCGCTAGACTTGAGCCCTGTGAAGGTGCGGCCGAACGCTTCGAGCGTTCCCGCGGTGACGTCGACGCCGTTCAGCGGCAGCGCTTCGCGGGAAACGCCGCCCGTTGCACTCGTCGCGCGGTCCTCTACGCCGAACCAATCGTCGAGCTTGAGCGCAGGCACGTCACCGCGCACCCACAATCCGGGCTGTTCGGCTTCGCCGGGCTCGCCCGCCGCTTTGCCGAGCAGGACGAGCGCTCGGTCGATCGAAGCACCCCGTGCACCGAGTTGTCGATGCAACGAAGCGCGGACATTGGCCCCCAGATTCACGGCGACGCGATCCTCGTTGGCGCGCACATCGCGGCGCTCGATCCGCAGGGGCAATCTCTCTGCGGCAACCTTGCCAAGTGGAAGGGGGAGATCGATCGTCGCTCCGACGAGCGACGACTCGACGCTCCACAGCGTGCGCTGGTCGTTCGCATCGAGTGCCAGCTGCCAGTCTGTTCGGCCCGCCACGTGCTCGAGCCACGTTCCCGCGTCGTACTCGCCGCGCACGCGTTGGAGATCCGCGGTCCCCACCGCAGTGGCGCGAATGCGTCCCACCTCGGCTGAAAGCTGCAGTTTGAACGGCCCACCGAGCGCTTCAGCGGTCAAGTCCGTCACGGTAAGCGTTTGCCCCGTGAACGCGAGCACGCCGTCGACTGCATTCAAAGCAGGAACGCCGACTAGGCGGACGTTGTTGGACCGGAACTCGTATCGACCGTCAATGGCCACCGCCGACGGATCCTTCAGAGGAAGATCGAACTTGAGCGTGAGTGTGCCGTCGCCGGTGGCGCTTGAACCCTGCGAGAACTTGCGCGTCCATTCGCGAATTGGCGTTTGGT
>JBKPOL010000217.1:0-4780 GCA_046733075.1 Pseudomonadota bacterium
GCAAGACACACGGCGATGTAGAGCAGGCCGAAATCGCCGCCGCGCATCCGGAAGCCGAACGGAATGAAGAACGCGAGCCCGAGCGCCACGCACAACGGGAATTGCAGGATGCCTGTGACGAGCACCGGTTTTCCCGCAGCGAGGAGCTTCTTGAGATCGAGCTCGAGTCCGATGATGAAGAGCAAGAGGATCAACCCGATCTCGGATACGGTCTCGATGCTGGCCTGGTCGCTGATCAGGCCGAAGCCGATACGCGGGCCGATGAGGACACCGGCCAGCAGATAGGCGAGCAACAGCGGCTGGCGCAGCCAGTTCCCGACGAACGCAAGTGCGGCCGCGACGGAAATCGATATCCCGACGCTGGACAGCAGATCCACATGCTCCCCCACGACGCTTCTCCATCTTCATGACCAAGGTCCGTCCGCCCGATGCCGAGCTAACCGGCTGCTCTTCATAACGACAACGGCGCAAATTGTCCAGCGCGTCAGGCGGCCGCGGCTGCTACGCTAGCGCGTGCGCTCGATTTGGGTGCCGATTCGCGGTTGTGCGGATCCCATCGTCAATGAGATCGCACGAGGCTCCGCTTCGCTTCCGACATGTCCCTCGCTCCCCATTCGTTCGATGCAATCGTCGTCGGTGCAGGCCCTGCGGGCTCCTCCGCGGCCGCCGTTCTGGCGACATCCGGCGCGCGCGTTGCGCTGATCGACAAGGCGCGCTTCCCGCGCGACAAGCTATGCGGTGGACTCCTGAGCGCGCGCAGCCTCGGAACGATGCGCAACGTCTTCGGTCCGCAGTGCGCCTTTCCGATCGAGTTCACGTCCACTGCCGCCACGGTATTCGACCGCGAGCGGCGACTCGTGCGCGTGGGCAACTGCAAGCCCCTTCACTTCACGTCAAGGCGGACATTCGATGCGTCGCTCGTCCAGCTTGCCACCGCTGCGGGCGCGACGCTGCTCGAAGGCAATGCGGTAAAGGCGCTGGATGCCGCGGCGGGCACGGTCGAGCTCGACGATGGGAGCGCACTGTCGGCGCCGTTCGTCGTCGGTGCAGATGGAGCGGCAAGCCGCGTCAGGAAAATGCTGGGTGTGCAAATGGATCGCGAAGGGTTCGCGGTCGGTCTCGAAGCGGAAGTGCCGCGCAATACGATGGAGCGCGACATCACCGAGCCGGAAATCTACTTCGGCCTGGTCGAGTGGGGCTACGGGTGGATATTCCCGAAGTGCGCGACCGTCACCGTCGGCATTGGCGGTCTTGCCGCCCGCAACGGTGACATGCGAACGAGGTTCCGGGAGTTTGCGACGGCTGCGCTTGGGGGCGTACCCGACCAACGCCTCTGCGGCAGTCCCATTCCTTTCGGAAACTTCGTGGCGACGCCCGGCCGGGGATCGACGCTGCTGGTTGGCGACGCCGCGGGCCTCGTTGAGCCGCTCACCGGCGAGGGCATCGCTTTTGCGATTCAAAGCGGCCGTCACGCGGCGCACGCCGTTCTGGAAGCCGCTCGACGCAACGCGCCCTCGCATGCGCTGCGATTGTATCGGCCCGGCTATCGCTCGATCGTCCAGTCGTTCCGCGATGTGCGATTGCTGCGGAACCTCGTGTTCTCGCGCGGGACGCGCGGCGTCTTTCTGCGCGCGTTGCACGGCAACGAGCGCATGGTACTGAAGCACATGGAAGTGCTGGCGGGCGACGCCGACTACCGCGACTACGCGCGGTTTGCACTCGGCGAAACGCTGCGCCACTTGCCGCGCCTCTGCCGCGCGGCGCTTCGTCAGGTGCGAAGCGCCCAGTAAACGTCGTTACTTCTTGATGAACGGCGGCGCGTCGCCCGCGTGCTTCTTCTGTTGCTTGATCGACTTCTTTTCCTTGGCGGTGTGCTGCGGCAATTTCTTGTTCTGCTTCGGCGGCTGATGCGCCATGTTCGACTCCTTGTCGTGTGCCGGAATCCCGGCGTTCGCCACTATAGGCCTTTCAAGCAAGGCAAGGATCGCGATGGCGACGGCGACCCGGCTATTTCGGCGCCATCCTGATTGCGCCGTCGAGCCGGATCACCTCGCCGTTCAGCATCTCGTTCTCGACAATTTCGCGCACCAGCGACCCGAATTCGTGCGGCCGGCCGAGCCGGGGCGGAAACGGAACCATCTTGCCGAGCGCGTCCCGAACCTCGGGTGTCAGGCTCGCCATCATGGGCGTCTCGAAGATTCCCGGTGCGATCGTCATGACGCGAATGCCGAACCGCGCGAGTTCGCGAGCGACCGGAAGCGTCATCCCCACCACGCCCGCCTTCGACGCGCTGTAGGCCGCCTGACCGATCTGGCCGTCGAATGCCGCGACGGAGGCGGTGTTGATGATGACGCCCCGTTCACCGCCGGGATTCGGCGTGTTCGCCGACATTGCCTCGGCCGCCAGTCGAATCAGGTTGAACGTGCCGACCAGGTTGATGTTGATCGCACGCGTGAAGCTCGCCAGCGAGTGCGAACCGTCGCGACCGATCACCTTCTCCGCATGCACGATGCCCGCGCAATTCACGAGCCCCTGCACGCCGCCAAGCGCGTTGCGCGCTTCGGCCACGGCCGATTTCGCGCTCGCTTCGTCGGTGACATCAGTACGGATGAACCGACACGCTGCGCCGAGCGCATGCGCAAGCTCGGTTCCATCCTTCTCATTGACATCGGCGAGCAGCGCTCGACCACCCGCCTCGACGATCATCCGTGCACACGCGGCGCCAAGGCCCGATGCCCCGCCGGTGACGATGAATGTGCTGTCCCGGATTTCCATTCGGCGCTCCTGTCTTTGGTCAGCCGGCCGGTCTTGCGGACGCTCCACCGGCGGTGGACTTCACTACGGACATCGCCGTGGCGATCATGCCCGCAACATCGGCGACGTTCGCGGGAACGATCAGCGTGTTCGTGCTCTTCGCCAGGTTCCCGAATTGCCCGATGTATTCCTCCGCCACCCTGAAGTTGACCGCGCCGAGTCCCCCGGGCGCGGCGATCGCGTCCGCCACCTGCCGTATCGCCTTCGCGTTCGCTTCCGCAATGGCGAGGATCGCCGCGGCTTGTCCCTGCGCATTGTTGATCTCGGCCTGCTTCTCTCCCTCCGACTTGGCGATCGCCGCTTCGCGCGCACCTTGCGCGATGTTGATCTGTTCCTGGCGTCGCCCTTCCGACGTGGCAATCACCGCACGCTTCTCGCGCTCCGCGGTGATCTGCGCCTGCATCGAGCGCAGGATCTCGGCGGGCGGCGTCAGATCCTTGATCTCGTAGCGCAACACCTTCACGCCCCAGTTCGGCGCCGCGTCGTCCAGCGCCGATACGACCGCGGTGTTGATCTGGTCACGCTCCTCGAACGTGCGGTCCAGCTCCATTCGACCGATGACGCTCCGCAACGTCGTCTGCGCGAGCTGCGTGATCGCGAGAACGTAATTCGTAGACCCGTAGGAGGCAAGCCGCGGATCGGTCACCTGGAAATACAGGATGCCGTCGACGTGCAGCTGCGTGTTGTCCTTGGTAATGCAGACCTGCGGCGCCACGTCGAGCGGCGTCTCGCGCAGATCATGTCGATAGGCGACGCGATCGAAAAACGGCACGAGGAAGTTGAGTCCGGGACCGAGCACCGCGTAGAAGCGGCCGAGGCGCTCCACCACCCACGCTCGCTGCTGCGGCACAACCCGAATCGCCTTGAAGACGCCGATCAGAACGACGACGAAGATCGCAAACATGACGATCGAAAAGCCGGCCTGCATGAAACCCCCTTTTATCGGCCCACCACGCATTTGCGTCCAGCCCGAACAGCGCGCCGCGTTTTGCAGCAACAAGCTACCGGCGCTGCGCGTCCAGCACGAGCGTCGATCCACGGGTCGCGACAATGTACATCGTGTGCCGGCGCGGCGTTTCCGCCGTGGCCAGCACGCCGTTCCAGCGCGTCCCGCGGTACACGACGCGTGCGGATCCATCGGGCTGCCACGCCTCGACGCGCACGCTCTGTCCGACATCGAGATCGGGAAGGCCCGGCGGCTCGATCCGTCGTCGCCGCCAGCGGTGCGCGAGCATCGTGCCGATCACCGCGAGCACGCCCGCCGTCAGCAGTTGCATCGGCAACTCGGCGCCGAACCAGGCGGCGACTCCGCCCAGCGCGAATGCGACGCCTACTGCGAGCAGATAAAACGTGCTCGTTATGAGCTCCGCGCCGACGAGCACGGCCGCGAGGATCCACCAGATCCAGAAGTCGTTCATTGCGAGCTCCGCGGGCGCCAAAGGAACGAAGGATAAGGCAGTTGGACGAACGAAGTGCGCTATAATTTTCGGTTTGTTATCAAAAGTTTCCGTGGCAACGCGCTACGGGCTAAGCGACGATGCCGATCTACGAATACCGATGCGCCGCATGCGGCCACGAGCTCGAGGCACTGCAGAAGCTGGCTGACGCGCCGCTTACCGAGTGTCCCGCATGCCACAAGGCAGACCTGCGCAAGCTAGTGTCTGCCGCCGGCTTCCAGCTCAAGGGTTCCGGTTGGTACGTGACGGACTTCCGCGACAAAGGTTCGAAGCCCGCGAAGGACAAGACCGCGACCGGTGACGGCGCCGCGAAAACGAACGGTGAAGGCGCGCCGGCAGCGACCAGCGGCGACGCCGCGAAGCCGGAAACCAAGAGCACGGACAAGGCTGCGACAAGCACCGAGAGCAAGCCGGCAGCGACGACGACAACGCCGAAGAGCGAGGCGTAGCGCGCGGTGAAACGTTACCTGATCGCCGGACTTCTGGTGTGGGTGCCGCTCGGCATCACG
>JBKPOL010000218.1:0-8303 GCA_046733075.1 Pseudomonadota bacterium
GGCTACGACTTGTGGGCCGAAGAAGTAAACAAGACAGGCGGCATCTCGGTGGGTAACGCGCGAATGCCCGTCAAGATGGTGTATTACGACTACCAGTCGAATACGCCGCGCGCGGTGCAGCTCGCCGAGAAGCTCATCACCGACGACAAGGTCCACTTCCTGTTCTCGCCGTTCGGCTCGGGAGCGACCAAGGCGGCAAGTGCCGTGTCGGAGAAGTACGGCGTTCCGACGATTGCGCCGACGGCCTCCTCGGTCGAGGTCTACGATCAGCATTACAAAAACCTGTTCGGCACCTACACGCCGAACAGCACACTCACCGAACCGATCGCCGAGCTTGTGCGAAAGAACGCGCCGCAGGTCGCACGCGTCGCGATCCTCGCGCGCAACGACTTGTACCCGCTCGCGCTCGCCGAAGAATTCGAGCGCTCCGCCAAGGCGCGCGGCCTGAACGTCGTCTACTTCGAGAAATACGCGATCGGTACGCTCGACCACGCGTCCGCGATCACGCAGATGCGCGCGGCGAAGCCGGACTGGATCATCGCAACCGGCTACATCAACGACATGGTCCTGGTCCGCAAGCAGATGAGCGATCAGAACCTGCGCGCGCCGGTGGTCACGATGATCAACGGTCCCGCATATCAGGAGTTCATCGACGCAACCGGTGCGCTGGCGAACAACGTCACCACGGCCAGCTGGTGGCATCCAGCCGCGCGCTACACGAGCAAGGACGTCTTCAAGAGCTCCGAGAATTTCACGAACCTGTTCCGCACGAAATACAAGGTCGAGCCCGACTTCACGAGCGCCGGTGCGGCGGTCGCGGGCGCGGTGCTCCAGATGGCCATTGAAACTGCGGGGACGCTGGACCGCGACAAGGTGCGCTCGGCACTGCGCGACGGCAAGTTCGCGACGTTCTTCGGTCCGATCGCGTTCGGCCCCGAGGGCTACGCGAACTCGTACACGCCGCCCGTGTTGCAGATTCAAGGCGGCAAGCCGGTGGTGCTGGTTCCGGCCGACATAAAGATGGCCGATTTCGGCCTCGGCGTCTGAGGCGTGTCGCGCGCGAGCTGACGCGGCCCACGCGGCCGCGCGTCGCATGCTCTATCTCCAGGTACTCGTAAACGGGGTCCTTCTCGGCGGCTTGTACAGCTGCATCGCTGTCGGCTTCTCGCTCGTGTGGGGCGTGCTCAACATCATCAACATCCTGCACGGGTCGCTCATCATCCTCGGCGCGTACGCCGCCTACTTCGCGTTCACGCTACTCGGCATCAACCCCTTCGTTTTCGTACCGCTGGCGGGCCTGCTGCTGTTCGTGCTTGGATATGGTCTGCAGGCGGGTGTGATCAATCGCGTCATGGGCGCATCGGTGCTGATCACCCTGACGCTCACCTTCGGCCTGAACCTGATCCTCGAGAACGCGATGATCCTCGCGTTCAAGGCGGACTACCGAAAAGTGGTTCTGGATCCGCCGCTCGGCCTGATCGAAATCGGCACTGCCATCCTGCCGCGCGATCGACTCTACGCGATGCTGCTTGCACTCATCCTGGTTGGGGCGCTTTACGTGCTGTTACGAACGACGCGCATCGGCCGCGCGATCGTTGCCGTGCGCATGGATCGTGACGCGGCCGCCTTGATGGGCGTGAATGTCGAGCGCATTTACGCCGTTACGTTCGGGATCGGCGCCTTCATGGCGGGTGCTGCGGGAAGCTTGATGTCCGTGATGTTCCCGATCTCGCCGCTCACAAGCGTCACGTTTCTCGGCAAGGCGTTCGTCATCTGCGTTCTCGGCGGGCTCGGCAGCATCCCGGGTGTGATGGTCGGCGGAATCATGCTCGGCATTCTCGAGAGCTTCGGCGCGCTCTGGCTCGGCCCGGACTACTCGACGACGATCGCATTCGTCCTGCTGCTCGTTCTGCTGATGTTTCGTCCTACGGGAATCATGGGCAAGCGGGGATTCGATTGATGCGTGCACGCCTGATCGGCCCGGCCGCGGCTGTGGCGCTCCTCATCGCATTGCCGTTCATCGCGGACAACTACATTCTGCGCATCGCGACCAGCATGCTGATGTACGTGGCGCTCGCGTCGTCGTGGAACTACATCGGCGGCTTCGCCGGCTATCCGTCGTTCGCAACGGCCGCGTTCTTTGGTCTCGGTGCGTACGCCGGGGGCATCCTGCAGTCCAAGGGCATACCGATGGTCGCCGCGTGGCTCATCGCAGGCGTAATCGTCGCCGCCTTCGCCTCCGCGGTGGGACGTGCAATCCTGCGCCTGCGCGGCCACTACTTCGCAATCGCTTCCCTGGTCATCGCCGACGTTCTGCGCGAGGTCATCAATGGCATGACGGGCGTCACCGGCGGAGGGATGGGCCTCAATGTGCCGGTGATGAAGATCGATGTCACGACTCAGGCACGGCTCTTCTACACTGCGATGCTCGTCGTGGCCGCCCTCGCCGTTGTCACGTCCGCCTTCCTCGATCGCAGCCGCATCGGCTTCGGACTGCGATGCATCGAACAGAACGAGGATGTCGCGCTGCGGCTCGGTGTGCATACCGCGCGCTACAAGACCATCGCTTTCGCACTCTCCAGCATCTATCCCGCACTCGCGGGGGCGGTCTACGCATCCTGGGTGAGCTATATCGACCCCGCCGAAGCGTTCGACGTTCTGTTCTCGATCAAGCCGATCATCATGGCATTGCTCGGCGGCGCGGGAACCGTGGCCGGACCGATCGTCGGCGCATTCATATTCCAGGCGATGGAAGAGCTGGTGTGGCGCAATTTCCTGAGCGTGCACCTCGGCCTGCTCGGTCTCATCGTCGTGCTGCTCATCCTGTTCCTGCCGCAAGGCCTCCTGCGACACCGGCTGCTGCGCGCTCGCAGGCGACCGCTTCTTGTCAAGGCACCGTGACGCCGCTGCTCGAGCTCGAGCACGTCAGCAGAACCTTCGGAGGCCTGAAGGCGCTGGATGACGTCTCGCTGCGGCTCGAGGAGGGCGAGATCGTGGGGCTGATTGGTCCGAACGGCGCAGGCAAGACCACACTCGTGAACGTTGTCACCGGCGTCACTCCCGCGACCCGCGGGCGCGTGCTGTTCCGCGGCGCGACCATCGAACGCCTTGCGCCCGACCGCATCGCCCACCTGGGAATCGCCCGCACCTCGCAGATCGTGCAGCCATTCCCCAAGATGAACGCACTCGACAATGTCGCCGGCGGGGCGTTGTTTGCCGGCGGTTGCCGTACGCTCGCGGCGGCGCGCGTGAAAGCGCACGAGCACCTCGCGTTCACGGGGCTAAGCGACGTTGCCGATCGGGCGGCATCCACGCTCACGCTCGCTGACCGGAAGCGTCTCGAGCTCGCACGCGGTCTTGCGATGAATCCGAAGCTCCTGCTGCTCGACGAAGTCAATGCGGGTCTCAATGCGGCCGAAATCGATTCCGCGCTGGATCTCATCCGAGCCATTGCCGCGCGCGGCGTAACGATCCTCCTCATCGAGCATCTGATGAAGGTCGTGCTCAATGCGTGCAGTCGGGTTGCCGTCCTGCACCATGGCCAGCTCATCGCCGATGCCCCGCCCAACGACGTCGTGCGCGATCCCAAGGTCATCGAGGCCTATCTGGGGACGAAGTTCGCGGCGCGACACGCGGCTCGACTCGCATGAGCCAACGGCTGCTGGAGCTGCGCGACGTAAGCGGTGGTTACGGGGACATCCAGGTGCTCTGGGGCGTCGACGCTGCGGTAAACGTTGGGGAGATCGTCTGCCTCATCGGTTCCAACGGAGCCGGAAAGAGCACGCTGCTGCGGTGCATATCCGCCGTGGGTGCATGGTGCCGCGGACGGATCACGTTTGCCGGCGAGGACATGAGCGGGCGCGCTGCAAGGGACGTTGTCGAAGCAGGCATCGTGCACGTGCCGGAAGGCCGGCGTCTGTTTCGTGGCATGAGCGTGCGCGACAATCTGCTCATGGGTGCCTACGCCCGTCGCGACGGCGCTCGTGCAGTCACGCGCGATCTCGAACGCGTATACGGCATCTTCCCGCGATTGGCTGAACGGGCGCGGCAGGATGCGAGCACGCTTTCCGGCGGCGAGCAGCAGATGTGCGCGATCGGTCGTGGCATCCTCGCCGCACCGAAGCTCCTCATGATCGACGAGCTTTCGCTGGGCCTCGCACCGCGCCTCGTGGACGAGCTCGGAGAAGCCCTGATCAAGATCAACCGGACCGGCGTTTCCGTCCTGCTTGTCGAGCAGGACGTGATCACGGCGCTCGAGCTCGCGACCCACGGGTTCGTCCTCGACCGCGGCCGCATCGTGCTATCCGGGCCAACGCAAGAACTGATGAAGAACCCGCTGATCACCGACGCCTATCTCGGCGCAACCCTGTAGACGTCCGACGGACTCGGTTGCACGAGCCAACTGCTTTGCCGTTTCCTCGCCATGCGTCGGCTCTTTCAGGTGCTTGCGTTTGGCGTATGCCGCCATTGCAGCGCGCCGACAAGCGTGCCCATGGAACAACCCGGGAACGCAGCGTGTTAACTCATTGCGCCGAGCGAACGGAAACGGCTCCCTTTGGTCCGACACCTGGTGCTTTGCGGGCAGGTCGGGTCTCCTTGGCCCAGTGACTCATCATATAAACCAGAGGAGAATGAAGCGATGTTGCCACCGCGCACAACACTCTTACCGCCATTGGCAACGCCTGCTCGACGCGCTTTGATTGCAGCGTGCGTTGCCGGGAGCGCCTTCGTTAGCACGAACCCGAGCCAGGGTCAGGCGGTACAAGCGCCGGGCGCGAGCAGCGCCGTTCCCGCCACTCAATATCCTGCACCCGTGAATCCCGAAACCCTGTCCTGCAACGCGCTGAAGGCCAGGCTGCAAAGCACCGGACAATTGACGATTCTGGTGGGAACGCGAGGTGGTTGGGGCGATACTTTCTACGGCCCAGCGGTTCCCCGGTGTCAGTTCTGGCAGATGCCGCTATTCACCTATGTAAGGGCGAATGACGGCCTTTGCGGCGTCGGTTACGTCTGTGTCGAAAAGATTTCGCGAGATTGAGGCGGCGACGGACCTGAAGCGGCGCTGCTCAATCGAGATTAGTTCGACGGCTTAGAAGTGGCGGGGCGGGATTAGAACCGTGATCCGGCAGGAGCCCGTCACTCCAGCCTCCGGCGTTCTATATCGAGCGGAAAGACTGCGTATCGCACGGCGGTCGTGACCTCCTCTCAGTGTGCCGCATCCTGCCCAACAGGATGAACGACCATGAGCGCAAAGATCGGACGAAATGACCCGTGCCCATGCGGCAGCGGCCGCAAGTACAAGCATTGCTGCGGCGGCGCGGCCACCACTCGTAACGCAAAAGAGAAAGGCCACGCAGGAGCGGTCGAGCGTGCGCTCGACTGGCTGGCGAGCCGTCACGGGAACGCGGCTGGCGTCGCTATCGAGGCAATGCTGTTTACGGGCCTGACCGACGAGGAGCGAGTAACGCTGGAGACGCAGGACGACGAAACCTGGCAGCAGATTCAACTTAACGCAAACGAATGGCTTCTTGCCGAGGCCACGATCGAGGTCCACGGCAAGCCGACGCAAGTGGCGGATCTGCTGCTAGGCCCCGGCGGTCCCTTGTTCACGGTAGAGCAGCGAGAATGGATCGCGCGATTGAGCGAGCATCCGTTGCGCCTGTACGATGTGACGAACGTCGTGCCGGGCCGGCAGATGACGCTTTGCGATTCACTGGAGACCGAGGCGCCGCCGGTCGTCGTGATGGAGCGAGCCGCCAGTCACGAGTCGCTAATCGGATCGCAGGTCGGCTTTCGGATTATGGACGTCGGAATGCATCGCGAGCTATCCGGCGCCGCGTACCCATTCTCCCTCCTGACGGGCCCGCGGGTCGTTGCGGCAATGCGCAAAGCCATGCGCAAGCGCGGCCCGCGAGCCGATCGTTCTGCAGAGCTCAGCTCGATCATTCGGCGACATTGGCTCGCGCAATATTTCGCCGCCTCGCCGTTACCGACAATCGTGGACGCCGTCACTGGCGAAGCCCTGCTACTCATCACCGATCACTACCGGGTCAAGAATTGGGAGGCGCTACAACGGGCGCTGACCGCGAAATCGGATGTCGACGGCGATCGCGAAACGGGCTGGAACCGACTGGAAGGGGCAAGCGATGAGCAGACGCGCCCGATCATGAGCATCAACCCCGCAAAGTCCGCTGACCGAATCTCCGTCTTCTACAGGACCCAAGGGTACGCCGACCGAGGTCGCCCATGGTTCGAAGCGTTGGCGCGTGACGCCGTGCAGTTCCTTTCGCGCGAGTTGTCCGATCCGAAGGGCGCGCTGGCCAACGCGTCCACCAGTCAGCGGCAGAAGCCGGATAGACGCGCACCCCTTCTGCCTCCGGAAGTCATCGCCCAAGTCGTCGAAAAGGCCGTCCGTCGATCGTACGCAGACTGGCCCGATGAACCGATTCCGGCGCTCGGCGGCAAGACGCCACGCGAAGCGATCGGAACCCCTGCGGGCCTTGAACGCGTGAAGGGGTTGCTGCGCAAGTACGAAGCGAGCGAGACCCAACAGGCGCGACGCGAGGGGCGTCGACCAATCTCTTTTGCGTTCCTGTGGAAGGCGCTCGGCATCGCTCCTTGATGCGGCGGCATTAGACAGGCGCCACTTAACGAGCTGCGGCAACAACAACGTGGCCGGCCAGGTTACCGCTCGCTCGGTAAGCGTAGCGACCCGCGCCGGCGGAGCGCTGCACCGAAGAGCAGTCCTAGTACAAGCAACAAGAGACCGGCGGTAAGGATCGTCGACGGCGTACCGAAACGCTCCGACGTGTAACCGGCCAGGGTCACACCGGTCGACTGCCCGATAAACAGACATGCGGCGAACAGGGCCACGCTGCTGCCGCGCTGCGTGGGGGCCATTTGCGTCGCGTTTACCTGCAAGGTGTTATGCAGCATATACAAGCCGAACCCGACCAGGAGGCAAGACAATGTGGCCACAAAGACGAATTTGGTTAGAGCGATTGTCCCAAAGCCGAGCGCAAGGAGAATCGCTCCCATGGTAGCGAGACCGGCCTCGCCGAGTCGGTGCACAAGTACGCTGGAAACCGCGGCGAACGCCAAGCCGCCAACGCCATACAGCATTGCAATCGACGCTGCGACTGTAAGCGGCAGACCGTACGCACGATGCAGATGCGTCGGAATGAATGCCGACACGCCGAAGAGCAGCACGCCCTCGAGGAAGACAGTCGCGAGTACTCGCCGCGCCCACGGCACTTTCAGCACGGCGACGAACCGTCCCAGGACGTTGCTCCCGGCGCCAAGCGGCGCCGCATGCCCACGTGGCGGAGCAAAGTGCCACATGAGCCATGCCGCACCGATGAACCAGAGACCGAGCGCCAGGAAGACGTATTGAGGATTGAAATAGTCGGCGCCTACGCCGCCTAACAATTGGCCAAGTGCAATGCCGAACATTTGCCCAACGAGGAACCGTGCAAGGACCGGTTGCCTTCGTTCATACGCGACGATGTCGCCGATCCATGCCATGGACAGTGGGATCAGCGCACCTGCGGCAGCGCCTGCAAGCATCCGCGCTGCGACGAGCGCATTCAACGTTGGAGCGAACGCACATGCGAAAGAGGTGAATGCGGACGCGAGCGTGGCGATATTGATCGTTCGGTACTTACCGAAGCGATCGCCGATCGGTCCGTACGCGAGTTGCAGCACGCCGTAAGCGACCGCGAAGGCCGTCACCGTTTGTGCCGCCGCGGAAAGCCCGACACCGTACTCGACCGTCAGCCGCGGCAACAGCGGGTCGCACACCCGCAGGGCCGCGGAAGAGCCGCAGGCGCCAAATGACAGCGCGACAATGGACCGCGTCGGACCTGCACCCGGTAGAACGCGGCTTGCCGACGACGACGGCCTGCTCATCGGCAGCTACGAGTGAGACAGTCAGGCCGCCATGTCGAACACTCAGTCGGACCGCCCAGCGCTCGCGGTTCGCTCATGAAGTGCCGCAACGCCTCGACTGGTCGTTTGAGATCTGAAACGTTGAAACACTCGGGCATCACGTGACGATTTACAGGGAAGAACATACCCGCGGCGTGATATTCATAAGCAGCGGAGCGACGGATCATGCACATACCGCAGGTAGGAGCGCACTTTGCGGAAGCCACCTTGGTCCGCGAACATGCGTTCAGCATCCGCATCGGAGATAAACGGCAGTACCACGGTGTCATCTCCGGGATGCCAGTTCGCGGGCGTGGCCACGTGATACTTGGCCGACAGCTGCAGCGCGTCCAGCACACGCAGGATCTCGTCGAAGT
>JBKPOL010000219.1:0-1618 GCA_046733075.1 Pseudomonadota bacterium
CGCACATCCACGCGATCGGCGACATCGTGGGGCAGCCGATGCTCGCGCACAAGGCGGTGCATGAAGGCCACGTTGCGGCGGAAGCGGCAGCCGGGCAGGCGTCGTTCTTCGATGCGCGGCAGATTCCCTCGGTCGCCTACACGGATCCGGAAGTCGCGTGGGCGGGTCTCACCGAAGACGAGTGCAAGGCGCAGGGCGTCAAATTTGGCAAGGCGGTGTTTCCCTGGGCGGCGTCGGGGCGAGCGATCGCGAACGGCCGCGACGAAGGTTTCACGAAGCTGCTGTTCGACGAGACGACGCATCGCATCATCGGCGGCGGCATCGTCGGTACGCACGCGGGCGACCTGATCAGCGAAATCTCGCTCGCGATCGAAATGGGTTGTGACCCCGCCGACATCGGAAAGACGATTCATCCGCATCCGACGTTGTCGGAGTCGGTCGGCATGGCGGCCGAGCTGTTCGAAGGCGTGTGCACGGATCTGCCGCCCCCGAGAAAGAAGTAGGACCGGCGCAGCGCTTCCCTGCGTGCCGGCAAGAGGAGCGGCGGCCCAGACCGCCTTCTCCTGCAAGGAGTGAACGATGAGTGAAGAGCAATTGCGCGCGGCGGCGCTCGAGTATCACGAGTTTCCACGGCCTGGCAAGATTTCGATCGCGCCCACCAAGCCGCTCGCGAACCAGCGCGACCTGTCGCTTGCGTATTCGCCGGGTGTCGCCTATGCGTGCACGGCGATCCAGCAGAATCCCGCGGAGGCCGCGCGCTACACGGCGCGCGGCAATCTCGTCGCCGTCATCACCAACGGCACGGCCGTGCTCGGTCTCGGCAACATTGGCGCACTTGCGGGCAAGCCTGTCATGGAAGGCAAGGCGTGCCTGTTCAAGAAGTTCGCCGGCATCGACGTCTACGACATCGAGGTGGGCGAGACCGATCCGGACAAGGTCGTCGAAGTCGTCGCGGGACTCGAGCCGACGTTCGGCGGCATCAATCTCGAGGACATCAAGGCGCCGGAATGCTTCTACATCGAGCGGAAGCTGCGCGAGCGGATGAAGATCCCCGTGTTCCACGACGACCAGCACGGTACGGCGATCGTGGCCGCCGCCGCGGTGCTGAACGCGCTCGCGATCGTTCGCAAGGACATCGGCAACGTGAAGCTCGTGTGCTCGGGCGCAGGCGCCGCCGCAATCGCCTGTCTCGATCTCCAGGTGAGCCTCGGTCTCGACCGCAAGAACGTGTACATCCTCGATAGCAAGGGCGTGGTGTATCGCGGTCGCGCGGGCTCGA
This sequence comes from Pseudomonadota bacterium, assembly GCA_046733075.1. Classification (GTDB taxonomy): domain Bacteria; phylum Pseudomonadota; class Gammaproteobacteria; order Burkholderiales; family Casimicrobiaceae; genus VBCG01. The sequence goes on from JBKPOL010000219.1 coordinate 1,280, forward strand.
TGGATCCCGACAAGGCGCGTTATGCGCAGGACACCCGCGCACGGACGCTGGCCGACATCATCGAGGGGACCGACATCTTTCTCGGCTTGTCCACCGGTGGCGTGCTCACCGCCGACATGGTCAAGCGCATGGCGGATCAGCCGATCATCCTCGCGATGGCGAATCCCGAGCCCGAGATCCGGCCCGAGATCGCGAAGGCAGTGCGGCCCGATTGCCTGATCGGAACGGGCCGCTCGGACTATCCGAACCAGGTGAACAACTCGCTGTGCTTTCCGTTCATCTTCCGCGGCGCCCTCGATTGCGGTGCGAGCACGATCAACGAGCCGATGAAGGTTGCGG
>JBKPOL010000220.1:0-7684 GCA_046733075.1 Pseudomonadota bacterium
GGGAGAGGGAGAAGAAACGAGACAACCCACGCATGTCGCTGCTCAATCTGCTGCCGCATCTGGTGAACGGCATCACGCTCGGATTGCTGTTCGCGCTGATCGCGCTCGGCTTCATGTTGATCGTGAGCGTGATGGAAGTGATCAACCTCGCGCACGGCTCGCTGTTCGCGCTCGGTGCCTACGTCGCGCTCGTCGTGCTCGGCAGCGCCGCGACCCCCGGTACGTACGCGCTCGCCCTGGTGGTTGCACCGGTTGCGGTCGGCGCGTTCGGTCTGCTGCTCGAACTGTGCATGCGACGCACCTACGGTCGCGATCCGCTGTACGGTCTGCTGCTCACGTTCGGCGCCGCGATCGTCATCGAAGAGCTGATCCGCGCGCTCTGGGGATCGCGCGAGCGCGTGCTGCCGCTGCCCGAAGCGATATCCGGCGCAGTGCTGATCGGTGATCTGATCTATGCCAAATACCGCTTCTTCGCCTGCGGCATCGCGACGGCGCTGATCGTGCTGTTGTGGCTGTTCATCGAGCGCACGCAGGTGGGCGCGGTGATCAAGGCCGGCGCATACGACAGCGAAATGGTGCGTGCGCTCGGCTACGACCTCGCCAAGCTTCGGATGGGCGTGTTCGCGCTCGGTACGGCGCTTGCCGCCATCGCCGGCGTCGTGATGGCGCCTATCTGGGGCATCCGCCCGCACGTTGGCGTCGACGCAGTCGTGCCCGCGTTTCTGATCATCGTCCTCGGCGGCATCGGCAGCTTCTGGGGCGCAGTTGTCGCGGGGTTGCTCGTCGGACTCGTCGTCGGCCTGACGGGCGCGTACGCCTCGGAGTGGTCGCTGATGTCCATGTACCTGCTGTTCATCGCCGTCGTCACGTTCCGCGCGCGCGGCCTCTTCGGGCGCAAGAGCATGCTGGAGGCCTGAGCAGGACGATGGCCGGCAAGCCCACGCTCTTTGATCTGGCCGGCGCGCGCGCGTTCATCGCCGGAGGTTACGGGGGCATCGGCGGCGGGATTGCGCGCCGCCTCGCCGAGGCCGGCGCAGCGGTCGCGATCGCCGGCCGCAGCGGTGACAAAGCGGCGACGTTCGCAACGACGCTCGTCGGCGACGGACATGTTGCGCACGGCTTCCCGATGGACGCCTGCAACGTCGCGGACGTGCAACGCGCGGTCGACGACGCTGCCGGTCGGCTGGGTGGCCTCGACATCCTCGTGAATTGCATCGGTTTCAACCGCGAGCAGCGCATCGGGGACGTGACCGAGGCGATGTTCGACGAGATGTATCGCGGCAATCTCCGGGCGGCGATGTTCCTCGCACAAGCCGTTGCGCGCCATCAGATCGAGGGCGGTCGTGGCGGAAGCCAGTTGCATCTGCTATCGGTGCGCGCAAAGCTGGGCATGCGCGGCTATGGCTATTCGGCCTACTGCGCGAACAAGGGCGCGCTCGTCATGCTCGTGAAGCAGCACGCCGTCGAACTCGCGCAGCATGCCATCACGGTGAATGGCATCGCGCCCACGGTCGTGCAGACGCCGATGGCATCGGAATGGCGCGCCGATCCCAAGCGCTGGGAAGCGCTGCTCGCGCGCATCCCGCTCGGACGTGTCGCCGGTCTCGACGACGTGGCCGGCGCTGCGGTTTTCTTCTGCGCGCCGGCATCGCGTTTCGTCACCGGGCAGGTGCTCTACCTGGACGGCGGCATCACGGCCACGCAGTGATGCCGGTGACGAACTGCCCGACATTTCGTCCCCGGTATGCAGAGCAAAGGTTCTAGCTTGGATATTTCACCAGGACGGCCGGCCGTGGATGCAATTCTCTAGGGAGCCAAATTCCCTCCCCGTCGTGAAACATGCGGGCTAGCAATCCCTTGTTGCGGCCGCTCGCTGGTCGTACAGCTCGTGCATCGTCGGCCTGAGCGCGGGGTAAAGCGCCCGGTACGACCCGAACATCTCGTCATAGATCGCCGCTGCATCTGCGCTTGGCGTTGCCCGAGGCGCAAGTGTCACCCAGCCGCGCCGCACATCGTCGACGCTCACGAGTCCCGCACCATAGGCTGCGAGCAACGCTGCGCCCATCGCCGCTTCGACTTCCTGCTCGATCGTCAGGACGCGACGGCCCGTGACGTCGGCGATGATCTGCATCCACAGGTTGGAGTGCGCCGCGCCGCCGACGACGATCAAGCCTTCATCGAGAGTTTCCGCGCCTCGCGCGCCGGCCTCGATGTTGTCGCGCAGGGCCAACGCAACGCCCTCCAGCACCGCACGATAAAGATGAGCGCGCGTGTGATAGAGGCTCAAGCCGGCGAACGCGCCACTCGCCTTGCCGTCCCAGATCGGGCTGCGCTCCCCCATCAAGTACGGCAGGAATACGACGCCGTCCGCGCCCGCCGGCACGTCGCGAGCTTCGGCGTCCAGCACGTCATGCATGTCGAGGCTGCCTTCAGCTGCCAGCTTCGCAACATCACGGCAGAAATGGTCACGGAACCAGGTGACGGCCGCGCCCGCGGTGCTCGCGCCGCCGAACACATACGCATCGCCGGGATTTCCGAACACGTAGGGCATCGCCACGAGTCCATGACGGGGATCGACGTTGCGGCTGATATATCCCCAGCACATGCTCGAGCCGATCATCGCGACGTGCTGTCCGGTTCGCGTCACGCCCGCGGCGAACGTCGCGACGGCCGCATCGACGCCGCCTGCGATCACCGCGGTTCCGGCCATCAGTAGCGTGCGTTCGGCTGAGCTTTGGGTCAACACGCCGACCGTACCCGTCGATGCGACGAGTCGCGGCGGCATCATCGTGGCCGGTATGCCGAGCATGTCGAGCATTTCGGCGGACCATGACGCGGCCTTGAAGTCGTAGACCCCGCCGATATTGCCGGCCGAAGATCGGTCGACGGCGAGCTCGCCGGTCAGCGCGTGGATCACGAATGCATTGGGCGGCACGAAATAGCGCGTCTTGCGGAATATTTCGGCGCGATGATTTCGCAGCCACAGCATCTTCGTGAAACCGTAGTAGCTGTCGATGCCGTTACCCGTCACCGCGTAAAGTCGCTCGACATCGATGGAATGCTTGAGCGCGTCCGCCTCGGCGTTCGCGCGCCGATCCATCCAGATCAGGCATGGATGCAACGGCTGCATCTGTTCATCGACGGGGATGCCCGATCCGCCGTAAAGACTGCTGATGCAGAGCGCACGCACGGCCGACGGCGAAAAGCCCGCGTGCCGGGCGCGCGCAGTTTGGACACAGCCAGCGATGCATTCGATGACGGCGTCGAGCCACACGGCGGGCCATTGCTCGGCCCACAGCGGCCGCGGCGTGTCCGGCCGGTAGCCTTTGGAATATTGCGCGATGATGCGACCCGCGGAATTGCAGAGCAGCGCCTTGGTGCTCTGCGTGCCGATGTCGACGCCGACGACGAACGCTTCGCTCACGCTTCAGGCTCCAGGTTGCTCGAGACGCCGAGGCACTCCAGCGTATCCGCGAGCTTTCGCGCGTACGCGGGACTCGCGCGGTCGCGGTCCTCGCGCGTCACGGAAATGATTCGCTGCATGGCCGCCGGGCGTTGCGTCATCACAATGATCACATCCCCGAGCGCGATGGCTTCGGCGACGTCATGCGTGACGAACAGCACGGTGGGCCGATGGAGTTTCAGCAGCGCCTTGAACTCCTGTTGCAGCTTGAGCCGTGTGAACGCGTCGACGGCCGCGAATGGCTCGTCGAGCAGCAGCAGTCGTGGCTCGAGCGCGAGCGCGCGTGCGATGCCGACTCGCTGCGCCATCCCGCCCGAAAGCTGGCTGGGGTAGGCATCCCTGAAATCCGCGAGGCCGACAGTATGCAGAAAGCGCTCGGCGATCGCTCGTGCATCCCGGCGGCTTCGCCCACGGGTGCGCAGCCCGACCGCGACGTTCTCGTGCACGGTCATCCACGGAAAGAGTCCCGGTTGCTGGAACGCCATGCCGAGATCCGGATTCGGCCCGAGCTTCACGGCTTGGCCGTCCCAGATCATCTGTCCGCTTGCGGGGCGCAGCAATCCGGCGGCGAGCCCGAGCAGCGTGCTCTTGCCGCAGCCTGACGGGCCGACGACGCAAGCAACGCTCGCGGCTGGAATGCGAAACGAGACGTCGTTCAGAACGTCGATACGCCGCCCCGATGAGACGAAATGATGGGATACGCGATCGACGATCAGCTCGCCGCCGTGGCGAGCGCTTTGTGTGGGTGCGCGTACGCGCGCTTCGGGGGACGTTTGCGCGCCGCCTCGGGTGACGTCCGCGACGGGCGGGTCGGGTTCGGCCGGCAGGTTCGCAATCATCGATAATCCAGGCGGGAACGGAGCAGCCAGCCGACCAGCGCGCTCACGCCGGCGCCGATGAGACCGATCACGATCATGCCGGCGATGACCACGGACGTGGCGAGCGACGTCGCTGCGTTCGTGATCATCAATCCAAGACCTGCGCTCGCGCCGATGTATTCCGCCGCGACCACGGCGATCCAGCCGATGGCCGCCGCTGCGCGCGCGGCGCTCGCAATGGTCGGTGCAGCGGCGCGCAGGTGCACTTTCCACGCAAGACGCCACGGTCCCATCCCGAGCATCGTGCCGACGCGCGAGAGCGTCGGCTCGACATGCGCCACGGCGCGCGCGGTCGAAACGACCATGACGAAAAAGACGGCATACCCGACGAGCAGGATTTTTCCCGTGAAGCTCGTCCCGAACCAGAGGATCGTCAGCGGGATCCATGCGAACGGAACGATGAACCGCAGCGCTTCGACCACAGGCGTGGTCGTAAGCCGGAAGCGCCTCGATTCGCCGATCAGCATGCCGACCGCGATGCCGAGCACGACGCCGGTCGCATAGCCAGCCGCGAACTCATACAGGCTCACGCCGACATCGCGCCAGAACGAACGGCTTGCGACGAGTTCGCCTAGTGTGCTGGCGACCGCCCGTGGCGACGGCAATACGATCGAGGGCAGGGCATACGCGAGGACGGTTCCCTCCCACGCAGCAAGAACGATCACGAGTCCCACGAGCGGAAGCAACAGGCGATGCGCAACGCGCAGGCGCGACATTTCTGTCGTCACCGCCGGTGCGCTCCACGTGGCGAACTTTCGTTGCTCGGGCGTTCGGTCATCACGGTTGCGGGTCGTCGACGTGCCGCCACGGCATCGCGCGGCGCTCGGCGAACGAAAACGCAGCATTGAGCAGGAAGCCGGACAATCCAAAGCAGAGCATCGTGGCGATTACCGCCGGAACGTTGTAGCTCTGCTCGACGGCGATCAAATGCGCACCGAGTCCTGAATCGGCGGCGACCAGTTCGGCGACGATGACCGTGCCCCAGCCCGCCATCAGAGCGACCCGCGAACCGATCAGCACCTCCGACAGCGTACCCGGGAGAATCAGGCTCGCGAACCGCTGGCGGCGGTTCATCCCGAGCATCGTTGCGGTGCGAGCGAGGTCGGCGGGGACGCGGCGGGAGCCATCGACCGCGTAGACGATCACGACGAGAAACACGGCGAGCGCAACGAGGAAGACCTTGCTCGTAAGACCGAAGCCGAACCATACGATCGACAGTGGCACCCAGGCGATGCTCGACACCGGACGGATCGCCTCGACGATCGGGAGGAACACGTCGCCGAGCAGCCTCACACGACCGAGCAGCAGCCCGACCAGCGTCGCGGACGCCGCGCCGATCAACCATCCGACGACGAACACGCGAAGGCTGAACAGCAGATCGCGACCGAGCTCCCCGCTTGCGTACTTCACGAGCTCGCGCGCAACCGTCCAGGGTGTCGGAAGCCGATTGATGACGCCGCCGCCGCCCGCGAGCAGGTACGACAGAAGCGTCCATAGCCCAAGGGCCGCCGCCACTCCCACGCACCCAAGCACCCACGGCGCCGCGCGGGCAGCGAGGCAGTGCTCGGACATTGCATCGAGTGCGTCGCGGCGCATCGCCCAACCGCCAATCGTTCGCTATTGGCGCTTCGCCAGCACTTCCTTCGCAAGCGTCGTGTTCTCGAACTTCTTCGCGTAGGTCGGCAGGTCGATGTCCTTGCTGGGCGAGAAGCCGAGCTCCTGCGCAACCGCGACGGTTGCGACGATGCCTTCGACGTCCGGAACGTAGCTGGATGCAACGCCGATCAGGTTCTTCTCGAACGAATAGCGGACCGCGGCTTCGTCGACCTTGGCGAACTCGGCCATCAGCTTGTATGCGTCGTTGGGATTCGCCTTGATGTAATCGGTCGCTGCGAACTGCGCGCGCAGCACGTCCTTGACCGCTTCCGGCTGTTCCTTGATGAACTTGGTGCTCGCGATGAAGCCGTCGCCGGGCGCCGGACGACCGATCGCATCGGACCCGGTGAACAACACCCGGCCGATCTTCTTGAGCTCCATGTCCGCGACATAGGGAACGTAACCGGCGACCACTTCGGCGCCGCCCGAATCGAGCACACCGACCATGCCGGGCCCAGTGCCGGAAACGAAGTATTCGTTCGAGCTGGGATCGACGCCGGCCTTCTTCAATCCGATCTGGAAGAAGAGCGTCGACGCCGTCTTCATCCCGCTCACGACGACTTTCTTGCCGACGATGTCCTTGGCGCTCTTGATGTTGCTCTTGTCAGAGACGACGGTGACATTGGCGTTGATGAACGACTGGCCCACGAACTGCGCGGCGTCAGGCGACTGCGAGAAGATCACGACCGCGGAGATGCTGTTGCCCCATGCAATGTCGAGCTTGCCCGCGGCTACCGCGCTTGCTGCGCCCGGCAAGCCTTGCGTGATCGGCACCCAATTGACCGTGTAGCCCTTTTCTTCGAGCATGTGCTGCGAGCGCATGATCGGTACCGGCGATACGACCGGAAAGTAACCGATGTTGATCGTGACGCCCTTGCCGGGGGGGTCGGCCGCGTACGCGTGGGATCCTGTGAGCGTAAAGGCGGCTGCGGCGGCAGCGAGCAGCGTACGGCGTGTTCGAAGCATTACTCCTCCTGTTGTTCGATTGGACACGGGTGTCACGCGTTTGGCGTGGGCTTCATGAGCACTTTGATGGAGTCGAGGGAATTGGCGACCTCGATCGCCTCGTTCCAGCGTTCGAGCGGATAGTCGTGCGTGACGATGCCTCGTGACGTGACGAGGCCGCGGGCAAGGAGGTCGATCGCGATCGGGTAGCAATAAGGTCCGAGGTGCGCTCCCCGGACATCGAGCTCCTTGCGGTCGCCGATGATCGACCAGTCGACCGTCGTGTCCTTGCCGAATACGGAGAACTCGACGAAGCGCCCGAGCTTGCGGATGAGGTCCAGTCCCTGCACGGCGCCGCTCGGCGCGCCCGTGGCCTCGATGTAGACGTCGCAGCCATAGCCGTCGGTCAAGTCGCGGACGATCTTCAGTGCATCGTCGCGCTTGGGATCGATGACGACATCCGCTCCATAGCGGCGTGCGAGCTCGAGCCGCTCGGGCACCATGTCGATCGCAATCAGCCGGCGCGGCGTCTTGAGCTTCGCGACCTGCACCATCATGAGCCCGATGGGCCCGACGCCGGCGATGACGACCACGTCGTCGAGCTGGATGTCGCCGCGCGTGACCGCGTGGATCGCGCAGGCGAGGGGCTCGATGATCGCGGCGTCCTCCAAGGGGAGTTCCGGCGGGATCTTGTGGACGATCGCGGTGCGCGGAATGCGCATGAACTGCGCCATCCCACCCT
>JBKPOL010000221.1:0-1579 GCA_046733075.1 Pseudomonadota bacterium
GATCTGCGATGCCCGACATGAGGGCGCGCAGACCGCCTGCGTAATAGAAATCTTCCATCAGGTACTTGCCGGCGGGGCGGACGTTCGCAATCAGTGGCGTGCGCCGCGACAATTCGTCGAAGCGATCGAGTGTCAGCGGTATGCCGGCGCGGCGCGCCATCGCGATGAGGTGCACAAGCGCGTTGGTGGAGCCGCCGTGCGCGAGCACCGCGGTGATCGCGTTGTTGAAGCTGTCGGTGGTAAGCACGTCGCGCGGCGCGAGATCCTCCCACACCATCTGCACCGCGCGGCGGCCCGTGGCCACCGCCATCCGCGCGTGCCGCGAGTCGGCGGCCGGGATCGACGCCGCGCCCGAGAGCGTCATCCCCAGCGCTTCCACGGCCGATGTCATCGTCGACGCCGTGCCCATCGTCATGCAATGTCCGTATGAACGCGCAATCCCGTTCTCCATCTCTTCCCACGCGGCTTCCGAAATGTTTCCGGCACGCTTTTCCGCCCAGAACTTCCACACATCCGAGCCCGAGCCCAGGAACTGTCCGCGCCAGTCGCCTCGCAGCATCGGTCCCGCCGGCAGGAAGATTGCGGGCAGGTTCATGCTGATTGCGCCCATCAGCAGTGCCGGCGTCGTCTTGTCGCACCCGCCCATGAGAATTGCGCCGTCGGCCGGATACGAGCGCAGCAATTCTTCCGTCTCCATCGCGAGCAGGTTGCGATAGAGCATTGTCGTGGGCTTCTGAAACGGCTCGGACAAGGTAATGGCAGGCATTTCCACAGGGAATCCGCCTGCCTGCCACACGCCGCGCTTAACTTCTTCGGCGCGCTGTCGAAAATGTGCATGGCATGCGTTGATGTCGCTCCACGTGTTGATGATCGCAATAACCGGCTTGCCGAGGTAATCGCTTCGCGCGTAGCCCATTTGCGCCGTGCGCGACCGGTGTCCGAACGATCGCATGTCCGACGCGCCATACCAGCGATGCGAGCGCAAGTCCTCCGGGCGTTTCCGGGCCTTCATGCGACAATCTCCGCAGGCGCGCCAATTGCTTCGTTACTGTCATCCGCACTGCGACGTGGCGACGCAAATGCGATGAGCCTCACGCTATTTGGCGGACGCGTCCGATCAGTTCCATGTGTCACGGGAAATTCTCCTCGAACGCGATGCAGTTTTTGCAAGTATAGCTTCGACCGACCGACACACATGCAAAACGACCTCCCGCGGCACGGGGCGTCGCAGGCACTTGGGAGGCCATCATGGCAGCGAAGGAACTCCCCCGCACGCTGGCACTGCGGACACTGCAGATCGTCGCAACGCTGGCGCTCACGTTGTTCGTCGCCTTTCCCGCTTTCGCTGACGAGGGCCCGGAGCGCGAGCAGAAGAGCGGGGACGCTGGCGCGGAGAAAATCGACGCCGAGAAACTTTTTGGCGCGATCGTCAAGGTTTCTACGCGCTCCGTTCCCGGTGCGCGCAGTGCCTCGTCCCTCGGCGATGAGCGCGAAGGAAGCGGTGTCGTCATCGGCGACAACGGCCTGGTGCTGACCATCGGCTATCTGATCGTCGAAGCGGACGACGTGAAGATCACGG
>JBKPOL010000222.1:0-12222 GCA_046733075.1 Pseudomonadota bacterium
GTGCAGCGTCACGTAGCGGATGACGTTGGCGAGATTGTCCTCGGCCACGGGCCGGCTGCCGCATTTGCGTGTCAGGTCGAATTGTGGATCGAAGCGCCAGTCGCCTTGCGCACCGTGCGTCGTGCGCATGTACAGGATCGGTACGGCAATGCCCACGCGCACCGTCCGGGACACATAATCGCGATAGGCGGTGTCCGCTTCGTCGGCGCCGCCCAACCCGATGCCGGACGTCATCAACAGGACGTGGAAGCGCTCCTTGCCGAGCGAAGGGCGTTCATCGAGGAACGCGCTCCACTGCGCGAGCGCGCCCTTTGGGATCGGCAGCGGCCCGCTGACGATCGTCGCAGGCGACGGCGCCGGAGAGGCGACGGCGGGTGCTGCCGCGGGCGGCTGCCGGGGCGACGCATTGCGCTGCCCAAGCTCGACGAATCCAAGCGCCGCGGCGAGCCCAACGCCGCCGACGATCGCGGCGACGCGCAGGCGGTGACGGTCGTTACGGGTTGCCGCTGGAATAGACGTAGGGCTTCTGCGCGACGCGGCCCTGATCCATTTCGCGCTCCGCCTTCAAGTCCGAGGGTAGCTTGTCCCACCAGATCGCCCGTCCGATGCGCTGGTCGGCCTCGAGCTGTGGCTTCTTCTCGAGAAGCTCGCGGATGAAGCGCGTGTGTTCCGAGACGTAATGGCGGGACGGAAGAAGCGGCATGCGTGAACTTGCCAATGGGTGAGCGCGAGACGTGGATTTTATCATCCGCGTCCTCCACGCATCGATCCTGCCACGAGCGGGAACGCAAAGAGCCGGCACTCGATGGCGCCGTTCCATAGAGGCGTTCGCTTGTCCGTTTTGAGGCCGATGAGCTTCGCGAGGCGAAGGTCGCCCGTGAAGAAGTACGCCGTCCACCCGGCAAAGTGTCGCTTGAGCGCGTCGCCGAGCCGCGGATAAAACGACGCAAGCTCATCGGCCTCGGCGAGACGGACGCCGTACGGTGGATTGGCGAGCAGAACGCCGGCCGGCGCGGGTGCGGGTCGCGCGAGCACATCGACACGCTCGGTGTGAACGAACGCCTCCACGTCGGCTGCACGCAGATGCGCGCGCGTTTTGGCGATGGACGCATCGGAAATGTCGCTCGCGGTGATCGTCGGCGTGTCGGGCGCCTTGCGAATCCGGTCGCGTGCCTTCTGGCGGATCCGCTGCCACGTCGGCCCGTCGTACCAGCCGAGCTTCTGAAACGCGAACGTGCGCGCGAGTCCCGGCGCGCGATCGGCGGCAACGAGCGCGGCCTCGGTCACGATCGTTCCGCTGCCGCACATTGGATCGAGCAGCGGCCGCTCGGGCGTCCACTGGGTGAGCGCAAGCAGGCCCGCGGCCAGGTTTTCGCGCAAGGGCGCTTCATCGGCATCGCGCCGGTACCCGCGCTTGAACAGCGGCTCGCCGGAGGTGTCGAGGTACACCGTCGCGTCCCGCTCGGTCAGGTGAACGTGAACGCGCACGTCGGGCGCGCGTTTGTCGATCGACGGTCGCACACCGTGGTCGGCGCGCATCCGGTCGCACACGGCATCCTTCGTCCGCAGTGTCGCGAACTCGACGCTTTCAAGTGGAGAGCGCGTGGCGGCGACATCGACGCGCAGCGTGCGCGTGGGCTGGAAGTGGCCCGACCAGTCGATGGCGTAGACGAGCGCATACAGGTCCTGGGCGTTCCGGTAGGTTCCATGGCCGACACGCCACAGGATCCTGCTCGCGATCCTCGATTCGAGATTGGCATGCAGCGCAAGCGCGAGGTCACCGGCGAATGCGGCACCTCCATCGGCGGGCGCAATGTCGACGGCGCCGATTTGCGCGAGCTCGGTCGCGAGCGCCCGCTCGAGGCCGCGCGGACACGGCGCGAAGTACCGTTCGGTCATTCGCCCACGGCCGCCAGCATGGAATCGCGGATCAGAACGGCTTGGCCACGACGAGCCAGACGATCACGACCAGCAACGGCAGGGCGGGAATCTCGTTCAACCATCGATAGAACACGTGGCCATGACGGTTGCGGTCGCCGGCGAAATCGCGCAGCAGCACGCCGAGGTACGCATGCAGTGCGACGAGGACCGCAACGAGCGCCGCCTTCGCATGCATCCAGCCCCCGGTCACGCCAAACCCCAACCACAGCCACAATCCGAAGACGATCGTGAGCACGGCACCCGGCGCCATGATTCCGAAGTACAGCTTGCGCTCCATCGTTTTGAAACGCTCGATGCCGACCCGATCGTCGGCCGGCGCAAGCGCGTGGTAGACGAAGAGTCGCGGCAGATAGAACAGGCCGGCGTACCACGTCACCATGAAGATGATATGCAGCGACTTGACGATGGCATAGCCGTTGCCGCTCATTTCTGCAGTCGGCGGCGCGTGAGCACCAGCGCGACGTAGTAAGCGACGCATGCATAGGCAAGCAGCACGAGGACGTGCAGCGCAATGCCCGCCGGGACCTGTCCCTGCATCAGCGGCCGCGCGATGTCGATCCCGTGCTTGAGAGGGAGCACATCGGCTATCGTCGCGAGCCAGGGCGGCATCTGGTCGACCGGGAAATAGACGCCCGAGAACAGCAGCATCGGCGTCATCACGAGCGTGAAGAAGTAGGTGAAGAAATCGTAGCCCTGCGCGAGCGCGTTCATCACGAGGCCGAACGCGCCGAAGCACAGGCCGACGACGAAGCCGAGCGGCAATATCCACAGCGCAAGCCACGTGTGACCGAACCCGAGTGCCTGGATTACGAGCAGGATCGCCGTCGTCGACATCACGGCTTTGGTCCCGCACCAGACCCACTCGGCGAACACCACGTCGTCGAGCGCAATGGGCGCGTTGATGATCGCTTCCCAGGTGCGCTGCACGTGCATCCGCGAGAACGCCGAGTACATGCCCTCGAAGCTCGACGTGAACATCGCGCTTTGGCACACCATGCCGGTGCCGATGAACGCGACGTACGACATCCCGCCGACTTCCCCGATCATCGAGCCGATCCCGTACCCGAGCGCTAGCATGTACAGCAACGGGTCTGCGATGTTGCCGAGGACGCTTGCGATCGCGAGCTTGCGCCAGACGAGCAGATTGCGCCGCCACACCGGGATGAAGCGTGTCGACAGCGCAGGCAGACGAATGAGCGGAGCGACAAGGGCCGTGGATCGCGTGGCGCCGTTCATTCGATGCCCGACGCAGGAAAAGCTGTTCTCGAAACGCGCATGGCGGTTTGCTAGGCTCTAGTCGCGCAGCTCGCGTCCGGTCAGCTTGATGAACAGATCCTCGAGATTCGCCGGGCGATGCAGATAGCGGACGCCTGCATGCGTCGCGAGGTCGGCCAGGATCGGCGCCGCGTCGGATACGTAGCAGAACGCCGTCTCGCCCGCGACCTCGAGGCGCTGCGCAAGACTGCGTCCCCGCGATTCCGCCCAGGTCTTGGCCGCTTCGCCATACACTTCCACGACCTCCGGCTCCACATGCGCTTCGAGCAACGCCCGCGGCGCGTCGCACGCGATCATTGTGCCGTGATCGATGACGGCAAGGCGGGTCGCGAGCCGCTCCGCCTCGTCCATGAAGTGCGTCGTCAGCAGGATCGTCTTGCCCTGCTTCAGCAGCTGGCGAAGCCCGTCCCAGATCAGGTGACGCGCTTGCGGATCCAGTCCGGTCGTTGGCTCGTCCAGGATCAACAGTTCGGGGTCGTTGATCAGCGCACGCGCGAGCGTCAGACGCCGCTTCATGCCGCCCGACAACGTGCGGATCGACGTTTGCGCCTTGCCCGCAAGGCCTGCGAATTCGAGCAGGCGCGGAATGCGCTCGTCAAGCGTCGCGCGCGGCAGACGGAAATAACGGCCGTAGATGACGAGATTCTCGCGAACCGTGAAATCCGGATCGAGATTGTCCATCTGCGGCACGACGCCGACGCGAATTCGCGCCTCGCGCGCCGCTTTCGGGACGGATTCCCCCACGACTTCGATTTCGCCGCCGTCGGGATCGATCAGGCCGAGACAGCAGCGGAGCGTCGTCGTCTTGCCGGCGCCGTTCGGCCCGAGCAGCGCAAAGCATTCACCGCGACGTATCGCGAACGACAGGCCGCGGACCACTTCCAGCCCGCCGTAGCGCTTGCGCAGGCCGTCCACCCGCAGGATAGGCGCCGAGACCGGTGTTTCAGGTACTTGCGACGCCCGCGTCTTCGCGACCGTTGCGATGTCGTTCATGTCGCCGCGACCGGCGAATCGCCTGGCCACATCGCGGTGACGACATGCGCGAGCTGCGGAAGTCGGCCGTGAAAGAAGTGGCCGCAGCCGGGAAAGACGATGATCGGCAGTTGCTGGGGGCGCGCCCAGTCGAACACCTCGGCGAGCGGCACGACGTCGTCCTCTTCGCCGTGCACGACGATCGTATTCGCCGGCACCTGCTTGTGGCCGAAGCGATTGACGGCCGGACCGATGAGCACGAGCCCCTGCGCGTCGACGTGCTCGATCACGCGCGTCTGCACGAAAGAGCCGAACGAGAAGCCGGCGAGCGCGACCGGCAGCGCCTCGCCGAACCGGCCGCGCACGTGGCGCAGCACGGCCAGTGCATCGTCGGTTTCGCCGTCGCCCTCGTCGAAGATCCCGGCCGATTGTCCGACGCCGCGGAAGTTGAATCGGACGGCGACATAGCCGAGCGCGAAGAAAACCTTTGCGAGCGTCTGCACGACCTTGTTGTCGAGCGTGCCGCCGTGCGTCGGAAGCGGATGACAGATCAGCGCGATTCCGCGCGGGATCGTCGGCACGGCGATCACGGTTTCGATCGGGCCGGCGCCGCCGTCGATCGTCAGCCGCTCGAGATTGCGGGGCGTCAAATGCGCAGCCTCTCGACGATCTCGCCGCCGACGACATGGCGGTCGATGATCTCGTCGATGTCTTCCTTGTCGACGTACGTGTACCAGACGTCGTCCGGATATACGACGATCACCGGGCCTTCCTCGCATCGGTCGAGGCAACCGGCCTTGTTGACCCGCACGCGATCCTTCCCCGCCTGTCCGAGGGCCTTGACGCGCTGTTTCGCGTATTGCTGCATCGCCAGCGCATCGTTGCTCGCGCAGCAGCGCTCCGGCGGCTCGCGCTGATTGCAGCAGAAGAACACGTGGTGCTGGTAATAGCCCATGGGGGAATGCGCATGCGGGAAGCCGCGTCGTGCGAGTCGCGGTGTGCGCCCCCAATTATAGCGGCTCGGCCCGTTTCGCTCGGCGGGGAGCCGGTGCGAGGCGGACGGGCTGACCGTCCTTCAGGCAGGCTCGGCGGGGTTGCCCCACGCGGGCCGGCCCGCGAGCGCAAAGAGCCATGCGGCAGTGAGCACGGGCCACACGAGCAGCGCCGTGCGCGTCAGGCCGTTGTAGTTCATCAGCTGCCCGAAGTGCCAGTCGAAGATCGCAATCGGTGCGCGTGCGGCGAGCGTCTCGGGCGCAAGCACGGGCGCACCGAGTGATGACAGGAGCGCGACGGCGCACGCCGCCACCTGCACCGGCCGCGGCAGCATGAGAGCGATGCGCAGCGCGATGGCGCCGACCACCATCCCGATGAGCGTTCCCGGCTTTACCCAGGCTTGCCACATCGCGGGCTTCAGCATCGCCGCGGCGGCGACGGACTTCAAAAACAGCGCGCCGAGGATCAGGCCCCCCACGACGGTCCCCGTCCTGCGTCGCTCCCGCATCAGGAGTGCGGCAAAGAGACCGACGCCGAGCACCTGGAAAGAGGTGGTCGCCGCCTGCACGAGCGTGTCCGCCCCGTCGTGGCGTGTCGTCGTCGCCGGTTCGTGCAGCGATGGCGTCGGCATCATCGCAGCGGGCGTCGTCGCTTCGTTATCGAACGTGACGGAAAAGAGCGGAATGCCGGGATTGGTCTGCGCGACGAGCCACAGCAGCATCAGCGACAGACCGACGTCACCGAGGTGACCGGGCAGGAACAGGCGTGAGCGTGCGCGGTACAACGACTCCCGCGTCACTGCGCTTCGTGCGAGCACGGTGGCGATCACGGCGCCGAGCGCGGCGCCCGCGATGTTGGCGACGAGATCGAGCGGACTCGCGACGCGCGGCGGAATGTACATCTGCAGCGACTCTATGGCGAAGGACATCGCTGCGCCGATGATGATCGTGTAGATGATCCGCTGCCGCGCAGTGAGGCCGCGGCGCATGAGGGCCACGAACAGGCCGAACGGCACGTAGGCGAGCACGTTGAGGAGCGCATCGCTGCGCGACCAGCGCGCGCTGTCGATGAACAGGAAGAACGTCGTGTTGGCGGGTGGCGGAAGCCATGGCTCGAACGGCTCGAGAGACGCGTAGACGATCGCAACGCCGTACAGCGTCGCGAGCATGTGCGGCAGTCGCGTACGCAGGCTCGATCGGTCCGGCGCGCTGTCCATTCGCTCATCATCGCACGCCGGCGCGGCCCGCGAGTGCTGCACATCGGTCGTGGCCCTCAGCAGGGCAACGGCGCGGAACGCCTTCCGAGTCGGGGCATCGGGCAACGGGCGGCACGCGCTCCGAGGCCGCAATCAGCTTCCTGCGGGTACCCGGCTCGGCAGCTCGGCGTCGCGCTTCCCGCGCGTTCGACTGGGCCTCGCCACCCGTGACGGAAGCCGGGGCCTAGTCGCGCGCTCCGCCATTGCGGGATGCCTGTCCCGCGGTTGTGGAGGTGGACGCAAAGACTGCGGCGCTGTGGGGCGCGCGCGATTGACAGCGACGGTCGTCGGGGGTGCCGAGGCCGAACTCATTCACCCGTGCAACACCTCATGCCGCCACCTTAGCGGCTCGCCTTGATCTCAGTCCACAGCTTGTTGCGGAGCCGCCGCTGCGCAACGGTCAGATCCTTGAGTTGCTCGAGCTTCGCCTGCACGTCCTTCGGCGGAAACACGGCAGGAAGCTTGAGCAGTTCGGGCTTGATGTACTTCATCGCATCGGTGTTCGGATTGCCGGAGCCGATCAGATTCGTGAGCTCCGCCGAGTTGCGGCCATCGAGCATGAAGTTGATGAAGCGCAGCGCGAGGTCCGGGCGCGGCGCTGCTTTGTGGATCACCATGTTGTCGACCGCGAGCACGGCGCCTTCCTTCGGCACGCCTTGCAGGATGTGAAATTTGCGGCCGGCCGCCTGGGCGTCCAGGTTCGCCTGGAAGATGTCGTTCGAATAGCCGTGGACGAGCCAGATGTTCCCAACAGTCAGCTCCTTGATGTACGACGACGCATTGAACGCGGCCCAGTAGGGCTTGGCCTTCTTGATGGTCGCGGCTGCCTCGTCCCAGTGTTTCGGGTCGACGTCGTTCGCTGAATAGCCGAGGTACTTGAGCGCCGCCGCGAAGAGCTCGTTGGCGCTGTCCAGCACCGTGACGCGTCCCTTGACCTTCTCCAGATATTTGGGATCGAAGATGACGGCCCACGTGTCGACAGGCAGGCCCAACTCCCTGATCTTCTCGTCGTTGTAGCCGATGATCGTCGTCGACATCGCGTACGGCACCGAGTACTGGTTTCCCGGATCGAATGGCGTGTTCAGGTAGGCGGGATCGACGTTCTTGATGTTCGGGATCGCCGTCTTGTCGATCGGCTTCAGCTGCCCGCCGCGAATTAATGCCTGAACCGCGTTGCTGGTGGGCACGAGCACGTCGTAACCCTTGGCACCCGCCGCGAGCTTGGCGAGGAGCTCCTCGTTATCGGAGTAATACGTCTGCACGACGTCGCACTGGCAGACGCCCTCGAAGCGCTTGATCGTCTCGGGCGCGATGTAGTTGTTCCAGTTGTAGAGGTGCAGCTCATCCCTCGCAGCCGCCGGCACGGGAACGCCCGTCGCGGCAACCGCGAGGAGCAGAGCGGCAAGGGCAGCCGGGAAGGTTCGGAAGGTCATGGTCACGTCTCCTCATTCGGAACGTAGCAGCGTGGGCGACAGCTTGGCGGCAATGATTATCAGCAGCAACGTGAGCAGCATCAGCAACGTCGACACCGCGTTCACCTCGGGCGTCACCGAGATCTTGATCATCGAATAGATCAGTAGCGGCAGGGTGACCGTGCCCGCGCCGGCCGTGAAAAAAGTGATGACGAAGTCGTCGATCGACAGCGTGAAAGCCATCAGCGCGCCGGCGATCACGCCGGGCATGATCAGCGGCAGCGTCACGTAGCGGAACGCGTTCGCCGGCGATGCGCCACAGTCGCGCGCCGCCTCGGTCAGCGATTCGTCCATGCCGGCGAGCCGCGCACGCACGACGATCGCGACGAAGCCGATGCAGAACGCGATGTGCGCCAAAGCAACAGACACGAGGCCCAGCGTGAAATTCAACAGCACGAAAAAGATCAGCAGGCTTACCCCCATCAGGATCTCGGGGATGGCGATCGGGGCAAACACAAGGATCGGCAAAAGCCGCGGTCGATAGCGGTGCATGGCGACGCCCGCCAGCGTTCCCAGGATCGTCGATACGAGACTGGCCGTGATCCCGATCAGCAGCGAATTGCCGGCGGCCGCGAGCATGTCGCTGTCGTTGGCGAGCCGTTGGTACCAGTCGAGCGTGAAGCCGACCCATTCCGCGTTGAGGCGCGAGTCGTTGAACGAGTAGACGACGACGATGACGAGCGGCACGTACAGAAACGCGTACGCCGCGATTGCAGCCGCCCACAGCCACGGCGAGCGTCCACGAGCTGTCATCGCGCGCTAGGCACCGACGCCGCCCCTCGCACCCCTGCGCGCGACCCATGCGGCCAAGCCGGCGAGAACGAGCGCCGCCACCGTCAGCACGATCGACAAAACGCTTCCGAAAGGCCAGTCCCGCGTTTCCAGGAACTGCGTCTTGATGAGGTTGCCGATCATCGTGTCGTCGGGTCCGCCGAGGATGTCGGGGATGGCGAAGATGCCAAGCGCCGGAATGAACACGAGCGCCGCGCCGGCGAATACGCCCGGCAGCGACAGCGGGAAGGTGATGCGCCAGAAGCGGCTCCATGCATTCGCGCCGAGATCCTGCGCGGCGTCGAGCAGCGCACGATCGTGCTTTTCCAGGTTCGCGTAGAGCGGAAGCACCATAAAGGGCAGGTGCACGTACACGAGGCATGTCAGCACGGCGAACGCACTGAACAGGAGCGACACCGGAGCCAATCCGACCGAACCGAGCACCGAGTTGACCATGCGCGCGAGCGCGGCGTTGGGACCGAGAATGATCATCCACGCATAGACGCGGATCAGGAAGTTGCTCCAGAACGGCAGGATGACGAGCAGCAGCAGCAGGTCACGGTATTTCTTCGGACTCTTCGCGATCAGCGTCGCGAGCGGGTACGCGAGGAGCAGGCACAAGAGCGTCGTCAGCGTCGCGTACCACGCCGACTTGACGAACACCTGCAGGTACACCGACTCGGTGAAAAAGCGCGCATAGCTCTCGACGTTCAAGTCGAGCTTTCCCGTTTCATCCGTGAGCGGTGCAAGCCCGCCGAACTCGCCGGGCGAGCGAAACGAGGCCACGACCATGATGAGCGCCGGGAGTGCGAAGAACACGACGAGGTACAAAAGCGGGGGCCCCATGACGAGCCACCGACCGGCCGGCGCCGCTCGCCCCGTTTTAG
The DNA here is from genome assembly GCA_046733075.1 of Pseudomonadota bacterium. Lineage (GTDB taxonomy): Bacteria > Pseudomonadota > Gammaproteobacteria > Burkholderiales > Casimicrobiaceae > VBCG01. The sequence goes on from JBKPOL010000222.1 coordinate 9,567, forward strand.
GCATCGCCGTCATCCCTCGATGAAATGGCCGGCGTCGACCGGCCACGTCATTTCAACCGCATCTCCCACTTCGAAGAACTTGGCACGACCGCTCTGCGAGTTCGCAAGAAGCGCTTCGACACGGGCGCCGCCGGGCGTTGCAACGCGATAGACGGTGACATCGCCCATATAGAGCAGATCTGCGACGCTCCCGCGATAGTGATTGTCGGGAGAATCGGTCGGGCCCTCCCGCATGATGCGAACCTTTTCCGGCCGCAAGGCAACCGTTCCCGCGGCGCCGAGCGCGATCGACGACGAAGACGTCACGCGTACGGGTCCGAGCCCTTCGACGTCGATCGTGACGACGTTTCTCGCATTGCTCGACACGGACCCCGAAAACAGATTGCACTGACCGATGAAGTCGGCAACGAATTTTGTCCGGGGGAAACCGTAGATCTTCGACGGCTCGTCGACTTGCTCGACGCGACCGCGATTCATGACGGCGATCCGGTGAGAAAGCGCGAGCGCCTCCGTCTGATCATGGGTCACGTAGACGAACGCGATGCCGACCTCCTTTTGCAAATTGATGAGCTCGATCTGCAATTCCTCGCGGAGCTTCGCATCCAGCGCCGCAAGCGGCTCGTCGAGGAGGAGCATCGTCGGATGCGTGACGAGCGCGCGCGCGAGCGCGACGCGCTGCTTCTGGCCGCCCGATAACTCGTGCGGGTAGCGCTTACCGAAGCCAATCAGGCGCACATCCTCGAGCGCCGCCGCAATGCGCGACGCTCGCTCGTTCGCAGCCACGTGCGCCATCTGCAGCGGAAAGGCAACGTTGCCCTCAACCGTCATGTGCGGAAACAACGCGTAGCTCTGGAAGACGGTACGAACGGGTCGAAGCTCCGGTGGGCGATCCGCGAGATCCTCGCCGTTCAGCAGGATGCGGCCTTCGTCCGGCAGATCGAAGCCGGCGATCATCCGCAGCAGCGTGGTCTTGCCGCAACCGGACGGACCGAGGAGCGTGAAGAACTCTCCGCCCTCGACGTTGATGCTCACGTCATCGACCGCAGCGAAGTCTCCGAAGCGCCGCGTGACACCCTGAATCTCGAGCAATGCCACCTTGGACCTTCGCTCCCTCTCGGCCGATACGCGATGCGCGGCGGATTGTAGCGGATCGAGCACGCCTCAGAGGGCGCCGGGCAGAAGCAGCGCGATGACGATCGCGAGCAGCGCCGCGATCACCGCCAGCCACCGGTTGCGCGAATTTTGCGCGAGCGCGAGCGCTTTCAGCGCGACGTCGGATGCCGGCTCGGGCGCGGACAATTTCTGATGCAGCAGCCGTGGCAGTTCCGGGAGCGTCTGCACGAGCGATGCCGCTTCCGCGAACAGCCGGCGCTCGAACGCGCGGAAACCGATCTGGTCTTCCATCCAGCGCTCGAGGAACGGCTTCGCCGTCACCCACAAGTCGAGATCGGGGTCGAGCTGGCGTCCGAGGCCCTCCACGTTCAGCAGCGTCTTCTGCAGGAGCACGAGCTGCGGCTGGATCTCCACGTTGAATCTTCGCGATGCACGGAACAGCTGCACCAGCACCTTGCCGAGCGAGATCTCGCGAAGCGGCCGGTCGAAGATCGGCTCGCACACGACCCGGATCTCGCTTTCTAGCTCGTCGATGCGCGTATTGGCCGGCACCCAGCCCGACTCGACGTGCGTCGTCGCGACGCGGTGGTAATCGCGCCGGAAGAATGCGAGAAAGTTCTGCGCGAGATAGTTCTTGTCCTGCTCGGACAGCGTGCCCATGATGCCGAAATCGAGCGCGATGTACTTGCCATGATTGGCGGCGTCGACTGCGACGAAGATGTTCCCCGGGTGCATGTCCGCGTGGAAGAAACCGTCGCGAAACACTTGCGTGAAGAAAATTTCAACGCCGGCCCGCGACAGTCGCTTGAGGTCGATGCCCGCTGCGACGAGGTCCGCGATGCGCCCGATTGGGATGCCCGCCATCCGTTGCATCACCAGTACTTCGCTCGCCGTCCAATCCCAATACACCTCTGGGACCTCGAGCAGCCCCGAGCGCAGGAAGTTGCGGCGCAGCTGCGAGCAGTTGGCGGCTTCGCGCGTAAGGTCGAGCTCGTCGTGGATCGTCTTGTCGAACTCGGCGACGACCTCTCTTGGGCGTAACCGCCGTCCCTCGCGCCACAGCCGCTCCACCAGCCCGGCCGCCGTGCGCATCAGCGCGAGGTCGTGCTCGATCACCTCGGCGATATTCGGCCGCAGCACCTTGACAGCGACGGGCGTGCCGTTCGGCAGCTCGGCAAAATGAACTTGCGCGACCGACGCGCTGGCAACGGGCGCGAGGTCGAACGACTTGAACACTTCGGCGAGCGGGCGGCCGAATACCCGCACAATCGTCGTCTCGACCTTGTCCGCGGAGAACGGCGGCACCCGATCCTGTAGGAGTGCGAGCTCGTCGGCGATATCGAGCGGCAGCAGGTCGCGCCGCGTCGACAGTACCTGGCCGAACTTGATGAAGATGGGCCCGAGGTCCTCGAGCGCGCGGCGGATTCGCACGCCGCGCGGGACGGTCAGGTCGCGCCAGAACAGCAGCGTGCGCGAAAGCGTGCGCAGCGGACGGACACGCGCGTGCCCGAGCGCCAGATCATCGAGACCGTGCCGCAGCGCA
>JBKPOL010000223.1:0-7195 GCA_046733075.1 Pseudomonadota bacterium
ACCGCCGGCCCATGACGCTTTCGAGCGGCCCGCAGACCCGTACGCGGTGCTGCACGTCGGTGCGAGCTCACCGCTCAAGCAATGGGAGGCTTTGCGCTGGCGCGAAATCGCGGAGTGGTTACATGCGCAGGGCATGCGTCCCGTGTGGTCCGCCGGCCCTAATGAGACGGCGTTGGTGCATGCGATCGATCCCGATCGCCGCTTCACGTCATTCGCGGGACGGTTCGACCTCGCACAGCTCTGGGCTCTGCTCGCCGGCGCGAACCTGCTGGTCGCCCCCGATACCGGCGTTGCTCATCTCGGACGCGTCGTCGGCGTGCCCACTGTGGCGTTGTTCGGCCCGGGCTCGGCGGTGTTGTGCGGCGCGGGCCAGTTCTGGCGCGATGTGCCCTATCGCGCGGTCACCATCGAGGCGTTCCCGTGCCGCGACCAGCAGGTGCTCTTCAAGCGCGAGATCGTCTGGGTCCAGCGCTGCGGCCGCAGCGTCACGGAATGCCCGGCGCACCTGTGCATGCCGGCCATCTCCGTCGGCCTTGTTCAGGATGCCATTCGTTCGCTGCTGAACCGATGACAAACGCGCCTTTTGCGGACATCGATGCGCGCAGGCTCTGTGCGTTCCACGATGAGCAGATCGCGCGTGGCGCAGCGAGCTCCGCAATACCGGCGTCCGGAGACGTGTGGCCGTTCGTGGCCGCGAACCACCGCAACAATCACTTGCTGTGGGATGAGGAAGACCAGGCACGGCGGACGGACGTTGCCGATGCGGCTATCGCCGCGAACAAGCGCGCGATCGATCGCTACAACCAGCAGCGCAACGATGCCATCGAGCGGATCGATGAAGCGCTTCTCGCGCGAATCGCGGGCGTCAAGGCGCTGCCGGATGCCTGGCACAACTCGGAGACGGCCGGATCGATCATCGACCGGCTCTCGATACTCGCGCTCAAGATCCACCACATGCGCATCCAGACGCTGCGCACGGACGCGACGGCGGAGCATCTCGCATCCTGCGCCGAGAAGCTTGTGCGACTCGACCTGCAGCGCGACGATCTGGCGCGTTGCCTCGACACGCTGATCACGCGGGCTGCGGAGGGCCGGGCGTTCTGGCGCATCTACCGGCAGTTCAAGATGTACAACGACCCATCGCTGAATCCCTATCTGTACGGTCGGCGGTGACCGCTCACTGCCGAAGCAACACGGGACTGTACGGTCGGCGCTGACCAGGTCACGGCGGCAACACGGGACTGTACGGTCGGCGCTGAAGTACCCCGGCAACACCGGACGCATTCGTCGTAATTCAACCGATATCGTCTAGGACTGTTTTCGATCCGGTCCGAGACCAAGTCTCGTGAACGGCCGCGTCGCGTCGCAAGCCCGCGGGCTGCCGCCAGGGTAATTCAGTCGAGCAGCGGCCGGAGCGCGTCAAGGACTACATCGTCCGCCAGCTCGGCGACGCGCTTCGGCGCTTCGAGATGCCGCGCGCGCGGACCGCGCGGCGCCCAGCGCGATGCCGGCGCCGAATCGAGCGGATCTGCAAACAGGCCCAGAACGCCACCCGGGCTCGCCGCCGCGAAATGCATGAGCCCGGAGTCCGGCATGATGCTCGTGCGCGCGGCGAAGATTAGCCCCAAGGCTTCATCGATGGGACCGCGAAATGGATGCACGTACGCGACGCAGCGATCGAGCACCTGCGCCGCGAGCGCATCGTCGCCCGGGTAGGTCGGATTGTCCGAGGCACCGGGGGTCCACATGAGCACCGTGGCGATCCCGGATTCGTCGAACATGCGCGCGGACCAGCGCGTGACCTGATCGGCCGTCGGCTGCTTCTTCGCGCGGCGCGCGCCGAGGCCGATGACCACAAAATGCGCCGGCCGCAGCTTGCGTTCCGCGAGCCACTTCGTTGCAAAGTCTCGCGCGCGAGGCGCGATCTCGATCGTCGGCGACGATAGCGGCGCCGAGGGCAACCCAAGCGGCGCCAGGAGCCCGACCATGCGCTCGAGTTCGTGACCGACTGCGGGCGGCGCCAACGGGTCGGTCAGGCGCGCGCCATACCGCGCCGGAACGCTCGCATACGCGACGATGCGCGTGGCGCGGGTTGCGATCGCGCGCTGGATCGCACGGTGCGACTCATCGCCGCCCATGACGAACGCCCAGTCGAAGCGCGCGCGGCGCAACTGCCACGCGAGCGGAAGGTGGCGCAGCGCCGCGACCGGGCGCAGCCGTCCCGCATGACGCACACGCGGATAAACCCACGTACGGGCAAGGGCCGGATGATCACGCGCCACCCATGCGTTGTAGTCGTTGGCGAGCAGGTGGATCTCGGCGCTCGGCAGCGCCTCGCGAAGCAACGTGATGACGGGCCGGGTCAGCAGCAGGTCGCCCAGCTTGTCGCGCTTGATGATCAGGAGCCGCACGTGCGCGTCATCGAACGGTTAAAATCGGCCTCCCGCGCGCGGGGCGCGGCTTCGCGGTTGGCACGGACACTCGCGCATCGGCATTCCGATGACCCATCATATCAACCGCTGGCTGCTGGCCTTCGCCGCCGCCTACCTCTTTCTGCTGCCGACGAACGCCGCGCGCATCGTGCATTCGATTGCGTTTGGCGGCGCGGGTCTGTGCGCCGTCACCGCCTTCGCGCTCGCGTGTCGTCATCCAGTCACACGCATTCCGCTCGCGGGCCCGTCGATCCTCGTGCCGCTCTTCGTATGGGCCGGTTGGTCCGTCGCGTCGCTCGCCTGGTCCATCGACCCGGCCTATTCGCGCGAGCAACTGTCTCGAGAGGTCATGGACAGCCTGCTCGCGATGCTGGTGTTCTACGTCGCCGCGCGCGATGCCCACAGCGTTCGTGTCCTGGTCGGCGCCGCGCTTGCGAGCTTCGCGACTTTCGCCGTGCTTGCGATCGGCATGCAGTTGATAGAGGGCACATGGGACGCCGGTCGCTGGCACCACGGCGTTGGCCCGTGGTCGACATGGGCCGTGCTGGTCGCGCCGTTCATGTTTGCGCTGATCGCACCCGCACCGGCCGGTTTCGGCGGGGGCATCCGGCTCGTTGCAACGGGCCTCGCATTGCTCACGCTGCTCATCGTCACCGCGCGCATGACGGACAATCGCGTCGTGTGGATCGCGCTCGTCGCCGTGTTCGCGACGGCGTATTGCGTGGCGGCATTTCGCTGGCCGCGGACGTTCTGGCGCACGCGGGTGCGGGGGATCGCGCCACTCGCCGTATTGCTGATCGTGCTCGCAATCGCATTCGCCGACGTGCTCGAGGAACGCGCAAGCATCGTGGGACCTGCCAGCGACGTCGCAGCGTCGATCGAGCGGGATCCGCGGCTCATGCTATGGGAACACGTGATGGCGCGCATCGCCGAGCGCCCCTTCACCGGCTACGGCTTCGGAAGAAGAATACTGGCGAGTCCGCTCGCCGAGGAGCTGGGCAACCCGCTGCTCGCTCATGCGCACAATGTCTTCGCGAGCCAATGGCTGCAGACCGGCCTCATCGGCATGGCGGCCTTTACGGCGTTCCTCGGCGCGCTAGCGTTGCGTTATCTGCGGTTCGTGCGCTCTCGTGACGACACGCTTGCGTTGGTGGGCGTTGCGGGCCTGGCGCTCCTTGCGGGATTCATTGCCAAGGACATCACCGACGATTTTCTTTTCCGCAGCAACGCGAAAGAGCTGTGGGCGACGAGTGCAATGCTTCTCGGCTTTGGAACGCGGCGTGAAAGAGCGGTCGCCGCGCATGACGCGTCGAGCGGCCGCCGTTCGAAGAGCGAAGACTTGCGTCCGGAAGCAACGCCGGCCCTCAGCGGCGGCGAGGCACCCGCAGCGGCAACGGCACAGCCTCCTCCACAGCCTCAGTCGGAATCGGCTTGATGGAAGCGCCTGCCGGCGGCGCGTACTCGGGGATCCATGCGCGCATTCGCGCACGAACTTCGGCGTCGTCAGCGACGCGATCGCGCTCGCACCACGCTACGAGCTGCTTGACCGCGTCGCGGTCCGCGGCGCGCGCCTGCGCGATGTGCAGCTTCGGGTGCGGCGTCGGCTTCGTTGCTTCCTCGGACGCAAGCAGCTCCTCGTAGAGCTTCTCGCCGGGCCGCAGGCCGGTGAAGACGATCGCGACGTGATCAGGATCGGCGCCGTAGAGCCGGATCATGTCGCGCGCGAGATCGACGATGCGTACGGGCTCGCCCATGTCGAGCGTCAGGATCTCGCCGCCCTTGCCCTGCAATCCCGCCTGCAACAGGAGCTGCGTTGCCTCGGAGAGCGACATGAAGAACCGGGTGATGTCCGGATGCGTGACCGTCACGGGACCGCCGCGCGCGATCTGCTCCGCAAAACGCGGGATGACGCTTCCCGCGCTGCCGAACACATTGCCGAAGCGGACGATAACGAACTGCGTCACGCCCTCCTGCAGGCTCTGGCAGACCTGCTCGGCGACCCGCTTCGTCGCGCCCATCACCGACGTCGGATTAACCGCCTTGTCCGTCGACACCAGCACGAACTTCTCGACCTTCGCCACCACGGCGGCGCGAGCGAGCACCCATGTTCCGTAGGCATTGTTGCGCACGGCCTGCCACGCGTTCATCTCCTCCATGAGCGGCACGTGCTTGTACGCGGCGGCATGGAAGATCACGTCGGGCTTTTCGCGCGTAAGCGTCGCTTCGACCGTTGCCGAGTGCTTGACATCGCCGACGACCGCCACGACCCCGAGCTGGGGAAACGCGTCGACCAGCGCAGTCTTGATTTCGTAGAGCGCGGCTTCGGAAATCTCGAACAGCACGAGGCGCGCCGGACGGAAGCGCGCGATTTGCCGGCAAAGCTCCGCGCCGATCGAGCCCCCCGCGCCTGTGACCATGACGACTCGATTGCCGAGCCACTCGGCGATCCCGTCGTTGTCGAGCACGACCGGGTCGCGACCGAGGAGATCGTCGAGCTCGACGATTCGAACCATCGTGAGCGGCGTACGGCCGGAGATCAGGTCCTCGTACGCGGGAACCGTCAGCGCTTCGACGTGCGCCGCGGCGCAGAGCTCGGCGACCCGGCGACGCACGGCGTGATTCGCCGAGGGCAAGGCAATGATGACTTTGCGCACACCGTAACGCCGCGTCCACGCATCGAGTTCCGCGATCGGGCCCAGCACGCTGACGTTTCGCAGCAGTTTGCCGTGCTTCGTCACATCGTCGTCGAGGAGACCGACGACCCGCCATTGACGACTGCGCGCCATTTCGTGCGTGAGCCGCGCGCCCGCTTCGCCGGCACCCACGACAATGACCGGTTCGCCGAGTGCAGCGAAGGGGCTGTAGAGCCGGTGCTCCTTCCACAGTCGGAACGCGAAGCGCGAACCGGCCATCAGGAAGATCAGCACGATCGGATAGAAGAACAGCACGCTGCGCGGCACGACCGCCTGCAGCCTCAGCATGACCAGCACGAGCGGGATGAGGATCGCAGCGAGAACCGCTGCAAGCACGATGCGCTGCAGATCGAGCAGGCTCGCGAAGCGCCACAATCCGCGGTAGAGGCCGAGTGCGAGGAAGATCGCCGCCTGCAATGGCAGTACCCACGCGAGCGTGAACAACATGTCGCTCACGAAAGGCTCGCGCAGGTCGAGGTTGAAGCGGAGCCAGTAGATCCCCGTCCACGCGATCGCCGCCATGCATGTGTCGTGCAGGAATGCGAGCGCGGCGCGCCAGTTCGGGCGAAATGTCATGGTGACGAGGGCGCCGGGATTTCGGTCTTCTTGGTTGTCTTCTTGCGCCAATGATAATCAATCACGGCGAACAACACGCACACTATGGCAATCCAGGCGGCGAGCGACCACCAGCCGAGGGCCTGGCGCGCCGACAGACACGCAAGCGCCGTGGCCGACGTACCGAGCATTGCGCTTACGTAGAGGGCGAGCGTCCCGCCATGCCCGGCGCCGAGCTGATGCAGCCGCTGATAGAAATGGTCCTTGTGACCTTCCCAGACGCGTTCCTTGCGCCACATGCGAGTGGCGAGCGTCAGCGTTGCATCGGCGATGAATGGCAGGAAGACGAGCAGCGGAAACCAGGCCGGCCACGTCCCCTGCAATGCGCCCGCGACGCCGAATGCCGCCGCGAGGAATCCCAGGGGGACGGCACCCACATCGCCCAGGAACATCGACGCGCGTGGCGCGTTCACAGCGAGAAAAGGCAGAATTGCCGCTGCAAGCGCGAAGAATGCCGCTGTCGATGGAGTCGAATGGATTGGTTCCGCGGACCCGGCGACGCCGTTCAGCGATGCGAGGCCATACGCGGTGAAGCCGATTGCGCCCATCGATGCGGCGAGGCCGTCGTTGCCATCCATGAAGTTGTACAGGTTCGACGACCACGCGAGCACGAGCCCAATGACAACGATCGAGGCGAGCGTTGACGGCACGTGGAGGCCACCCGGGCTGCCGAACGCTATGAAAGACGCCGACCACAGCGCGGCGAGCGCGTGCACGGCGAGGCGGGGCACGACGCGCACTTCTCGAACGTCGTCGAATGCGGAAACGCAGGCAAGCGCAAGGAACGCCGGCAACCAGCCTGCGACGCCGCCAGGAAATGCCGGTTGCGACAACAGGGCCGCGGGAACAAAGCCCGACCACAACGCATAGCCTCCTGCGCGGGGCACCGGCCGCGAATGAAGCGAGCGACGATTGGGAATGTCCGCGGGCAGCGCAGGCGTGGCCCGGGTGAGCAGCCAGACGCATGCCATGCTGACGAGCGCGGCCAGCAGCGGAGCGACAAAGAGGGGCAGGTTCATCCACTCCGGCGATGCCGCGCGGCCCGCCGAGTTTTTTGCCGGGAAAAGGCGTTTACGAGCAACGATCGGGGGCGCAAGGGGCCTTTCCTTCGGCGGTTATCTCAGAAAAACGCCCGTTCCGCCCCGCGTCCGCCTCCCGCGGGTCGAAAGTTGCCATTTCCCGTTGCCGATCATCATTTTAGCGCGAGCCGCCCGGATCGCGCCGCCGCGCCGGCGTGCCCGTCCGATGTTGCTTCGGCACAACAGCGCCGAGGGTGGGTGAATACGTCTTTCGAGTTGCCTTGCCAATGGTTTCCGCCGTTTGGCACAATGGGTCGCAACTTCTCGAAAGAGTTGAGAAGGTTCCGATGGCAGGCGCAAAAGGCGGTTTCCTTGCCAAATTTTTCCGTTAGAGGAGAGACTCAATGAAAAAGAAGCTCGTTGCTGTCGCTGTCGC
>JBKPOL010000224.1:0-5094 GCA_046733075.1 Pseudomonadota bacterium
ATTCCTTCGTGCCGATGAAACTTTTGCACGAACCCATCGCGGATAGAATCCCGCAACGCGCTCTGCGAGGCGCAAACGCGGGCGGCCACCCATGAGGAATGAATTGGCGACGAACATAATGTTGCGCACGACGATCGCGGGCAGCCTGCCGAAACCCGGCTGGCTCGCCGAGCCGCAGGCCCTCTGGGCGCCCTGGAAGCTCGAGGGCGATCTGCTGCGGGAAGGGAAGCGGGACGCGGTCCGGCTGGTGCTTCGCGAGCAGGAGCAGGCGGGGATCGACATCGTCTCGGATGGGGAGCAGACCCGGCGCCATTTCGTCACGACGTTCATCGAAGGGCTCGACGGCGTCGACTTTGAGCACAAGCGAACGGTGCGGATCCGCAACCGGTACGACGCCGCCGTGCCGGTCGTCGTCGGGGCCGTCGCGCGCCACCATCCCATCTACGTGGAGGACGCGGCGTTTCTGCGAGCCCAAACCGCGCGGCGGGTGAAATACACACTGCCGGGCCCGATGACGATGGTCGACACGCTGCACGACGCGCATTACGGCAGCCGCGAGAAGCTCGCCTGGGCGTTTGCGGAAATCCTGAACGACGAGGCACGGGCGATCGCAGCGACAGGCGTCGACGTGATCCAGTTCGACGAGCCGGCATTCAACGTCTACTTCGACGAAGTGCGGGACTGGGGCGTGGCCGCGCTCGAGCGCGCGGCGCAAGGATTGGATTGCACCACCGCGGTGCACATCTGTTACGGCTACGGGATCAAGGCCAACATCGAGTGGAAGAAGACGCTGGGCAGCCAATGGCGCCAGTACGAGCAGACCTTCCCGCGCCTCGCCGCTTCGAGCATCGACCAGGTGTCGCTCGAGTGCGCCAATTCGCATGTTCCCATCGACCTTTTGGCCCTCCTCGACGGCAAGGACGTGCTGGTGGGTGCGATCGACGTGGCCACAGAGCGCGTCGAGACGCCGGAGGAAGTGGCGCACGTGATTCGGTCCGCGCTGCGTTACGTGCCCGCGGAACGTTTGCTGCCCTGCACCAATTGCGGGATGGTCCCCCTCTCGCGAGAAGCCGCCCGCGGCAAGCTCCAGGCGCTCGGACGTGGTACAGCGCTCGACCGCCGAGAATTGACCTAACGGCGACTTGTGCCGCGGACCGCCCTGCGGCGGAATGCCACGTCTGGCGCGGGATTCCGCGCAACACGAAACCCTGCTTCGCCCGGAAACCTATGGCTTTCCTCGCACATTTGCCGTATAGTGTGCGCCGTGTTTTGTTCCAAGCAGTAAAGGCATGCTCTGTACGACCGCCACGCAGTCGTTCGACCGCCGTACTTTCCTTGAGATCGAAACATCGGCCGGGCAACGTCCCGTTTATATCTCGTACTTGAGGAATTACCAGAAATGGCAACCGGAACTGTGAAGTGGTTCAACGACGCGAAGGGCTTCGGATTCATTACTCCCGATGGCGGTGGTGAAGATCTGTTCGCTCACTTCTCGGCGATCAACATGCAGGGCTTCAAAACGCTCAAGGAAGGTCAGAAGGTCAGCTTCGAAGTCACGCAAGGCCCGAAGGGCAAGCAGGCTTCGAACATCCAGGCCGCCTGACGCTGCACTTCTTGCTCCATGCAAAAAGGCCGGGGACTCCCCGGCCTTTTTGTTTGTGCAGCACTCGGCGCGGATCAACATGTCGCCGAATCGCAACACCGTCCGTCAGTGAAAAGCAACCGTCGCCTCGGCAGGCAAATTCCTTGCATCGACAGCGCGCGTAGGATCGACACCCGCTTGTGCACGCGCGGAACGCGCGATTGCGCCGGTATACTGCAAACGCGCGGGAAACGGCACGGCGGGAAACGGCGAGGGGTTTCAGGCGACGAGGAGCGGATCATGTCAGGGAAGCCGGATGCAGGCGCATTCGAATTCGAAAAAGTTTCGCTGACCGACGCGCGCAAGGCGCTCGAGGAGACCGGCCCTGCCGCCTACGCGGCGCAGAAGAAGGTCGAGAACTGGGAGGAAAAGCGCACGGCCGCGACCTCCGAACCGCTCAGCAACGAGGCAACGGAATGGCTGACGACGCTTCCCGATACCGTTCAGCCGAAGCAGCTCGCGTTGCGTTACGCGCGCCTCGCGAATCGCATCTGCAAGCTGTGGAAGGAGCCGCAGAAGTGCGATCGCTTTCTCGACGATCTCATGATGGATCGGCGCGGCGGGCGCAAGGGCTTCCCGTTGCCGGTGGCCAACGAGCTCGCGTCGCTTCGCGATTACTACTTTCGCCTGCATCATCACGGCAAGTCCGCGTGGGAGCACGTCGAGATGGGGCGCTGATCGCCTTCGCCGACGCGTGACGTCGAGATGGGGCGCTGATCGCCTTCGCCGACGCCTGACGTCGAAATGGGGCGCTGATCGCCTTCGCTGCCCATTGACCTCGCACGCGAGGTTGGCTCCATCCGTTACCCCGCCTAGGCGCCGCTCCGCATTCGTTGCCATTCGCACCAACCGCGTTAACGCTTGAACGGACGCGGCCGAGCGCGCGAGAACCTGTGCCCTGCTGGCCGACTCCACCCGCCGCTGGGTGTCGGTCATGGATACGAAGGCGCGATTCATGGTCGCCGTCAACGGTGCGCTATTGACGTTCATGTGGACGGGCGCTCGCCTCGGCGAACTGTTGGCGCTCGCGCGATTCCTGGCGATGGGCGCATGTCTGTGCTCGCTGCTGGCACTGCTCGCCGCGCTGTCGATCATCATCCCCCGCGCTGCAATCGGACGCCTTGTTGCCATCAGCGGAGAGTACCGACCCATCAGCTTCTACGGCTACGTCGCACGCGTTTAAGCTGCGGGAGAGTTCACTCGCTTCGAGCGCGAACTTGCCAAGCTCGGCGATGCCGATTTCGCACGCGAAGCGCTGGAAGAGCACTTCACCGTGAGCCGGATCGTGGAAGCAAAGGCGACGTGGGTGTCGGTCTCTGGCGCACTGACGCTTGCGAGCATGGCGCTTGCAGGACTTGCCCTGCGCGTCAAGACGATGCTGTCGTAACGCCGCAGCGTTCGACGGCGGAATCAGTTATCGCCGGACGCTGCCGCCGATTGGACGCCTAGCATCTCCTCGATCGCCCGTACGGCGACCGCATAACCTGCGGCGCCCAGGCCCGCGATCACTGCGGTGGCCACTTTCGAGACGAGCGAGCGATGGTAGAGCGCCTCGCGGCGGTGAATGTTCGTGATGTGGATTTCGACGATCGGTCCCGGAAACATCTTGAGCGCATCGAGGATCGCGATCGACGTGAACGAATAGCCTGCCGGATTGATCACCACGCCGCTTCCGCGGTCGATCGCTTCATGGATCCAGTCGACCATCTCTCCTTCGTGATTCGTCTGGCGAAACTCGATCGGTCGCACACCCGCGGCCTGCCGACATTGTGCTGCCACCTGCTCGAGCGTCGTGTTGCCGTAGATCTCCGGCTCGCGCTTGCCCAGGCGGTTCAGATTCGGCCCGTTCAGCACGTAGATCGGACGTTGGAAGGAAAGCCCTTCGGCACTCATGAAGTCATCCTTTGTACCCCATCACGCGCGGCAGCCAGAGGACCGTCTCGGGAATGAACGTGATGATCGCCAGCACGACGATCGCTGCAAAAATGAAGGGCGCGCACTCCCGCACGATCGCGACTAGCGGCTGCTTCGTCATGTTCGCGACGATGAACAGCAGCAAGCCGAAGGGCGGGGTGAGCAGACCGATCATGATGTTGACCACGACAACGACGCCGAAGTGCACGACGTCCACGCCGAGCGCCTTGGCCGTCGGAATGAAGATCGGAACGATGATGAGCAGGATCGTCGTGCCCTCCAGCAGGCAGCCGAGGGCCAGCAGGATCGCGTTCACCAGCAGCAGGAACTCGATCCTCGACAGATGGAACCCGCCAACGAACGTCGCGACGGAAGCCGGAACGTTTTCGATCGTCACCACGTAGTTGAAGACGAGCGCGCCCGCGATCAGCATGCCGACGGAGGTCGTCGCCTTCGCGCTCGAGAGCAGAACGTCGTAAAGCTGGCGCCATGTCATCGCGCGGTAGATGAGCGTTGCCGCGAGCAGCGCGTAGGCGGCCGCGGCGGCGGCGCCCTCGGTGGGCGTCATCACGCCGCCGTAGATTCCCACGAGAAGGATGACGGGTAGGAGCAGCGCCGGGAATGCGTTGATGGTTGCCCGCGGAATCTCCCGCAGCCGCACCGGCGGCTCGACCGGGTAGTTGCGGCGACGTGCAATGACTGCGTTCATCACCATGAACGCAACGCCGAGCATCAATCCCGGAATGACGCCGCCGAGGAACAGGTAGCCGATCGAGGCATCGGAGACCAGCGCATAGATCACCATCGGGATCGACGGCGGGATGATCGGTCCGATGATTGCCGACGAAGCGGTGATGGCCGCGGCGTAGGAGACCGGGTACTTCCCGTCGCGCGTCATCATGCCGATGATGATCCGGCCGATGCCGACCGCGTCCGCGATCGCCGAGCCGGACATGCCGGCGAAGATCACGTTCGACACCACGTTGACGTGCCCGAGGCCGCCGCGGAAGCGACCGACCAGCACCAGGCAGAAATTGAGGAGACGATCCGTCAGGCTCCCGGTATTCATCAGGTCGGCGGCGAGGATGAACAGGGGCACGGCCAGCAACACGTAGCTGTTGAAAAGGCCATTCAGGATCTGCTCGGCCGCGGTGCCTGGATCGAGGTGCGCGACGACCAGGTAGAGGATCGACGCCCCGATCATCGAAAGTCCGATCGGCAGCCCGATCAATGCCAGCGCCACGAGCGCAAGCACGCAGAGCAGGAACGGCGACAGGCCCATCATCGGCCGGTGTCGTAGTGCGCTCGGTCGTCCTCACGCGGCCCGCGCCAGGCGAGCCACGCGAGTCTTGCCTGGCGCACGATGCACACGACGGCGAAGATGACGTAGATCGAGTACAGGTAGTCGAAGCGCATCTGCAGGTACGCCGAGTGCTCGCGCTTCATGAAAGCCACGTATCGCCACGTGGCAGGCAGCGACAGCAGGATCAGCACGATCAGCGCGACGCTCGCGACGATCGTGAAGACGCGCCGGACAC
>JBKPOL010000225.1:0-3359 GCA_046733075.1 Pseudomonadota bacterium
GTGCAAAGCGCGCACGACGGTCATGCTCCCGTTGCCGACACGTTGCGCGAACGGCTCAACGCCCTCGCGCCGTCCATTGTCGAGATCCGCGACGACAGCGCGCAGCACGTCGGCCACGCCGGGGCGGCCGGCGGCGCCGCGCACTTTTCAGTTACCATCGTGTCCGAGCACTTCCTCGGGATGCCGCGCCTCGCCCGCCATCGGGCCGTGCTCGAGTGCGTCGGCGACTTGATCCCCTATCCGGTGCATGCACTGGCCATCCAGGCCTATGCACCGAACGAACCCGTTCCAACGAAAGGATGACGCAATGAAACGTACGCTGGTTGCTATGGCGGTGATGGCCGCATTGTTCTCGGGCGGCGCCCTTGCACAGACCGCTGCGCCCGCCCCGAAGGCGGCGGCTCCCAAAGCGGCCGCCACTCCGGCGACCCCCGCGCCCGCGGCAGCGGGCGACAAGCAGCTCTATACACAGGGCCAGTACGATGTCCTGCTGAAGGAACGGCTCGCTCAGGGCGGGCAGGATTCGCCCGACGTCCGCAACGCCGTGAAGGAAGAGCTCAACACGCGCGAGCTGCTCGCGCGCGAGGCGAAGAAGCAAGGCGTGGACAAGAACGCCGACGTGAAGACGCAGATGGACCTCGCGTCGCAGACCGTTCTCGTGCGCGCCTACGTAAGCGACTGGATCAAGAAGAATCCGGTACCGGAAGCCGATCTCAAGAAAGAATACGACGCGATCAAGGGCCAGATCGGCGACAAGGAATACAAGGTACGTCACATCCTCGTTGAGAAGGAGGACGAGGCAAAGGACATCATCGCCGAGCTCCAGAAAGGCGCTAAATTCGACGAGCTTGCGAAGGCGCGCTCAAAGGACCCCGGCTCCAAGGAGAAGGGTGGCGACCTCGACTGGAATGCTCCCGCGAACTTCGTGAAGCCGTTCGGCGACGCAATGAAGGCGACGCCGAAGGGCAAGTTCACGGCGCAACCGGTGCAAACGCAATTCGGCTGGCATGTCATCGAGGTCGATGACGTCCGCGATGCGAAGGTCCCCGCGTTCGAGGAGGTGAAGCCGCAGCTGCAGCAGCGGCTGCAGGCCCAATGGCTCGACAAGTACTTCAAGGATCTGCGCGCGAAAAACGGCGTCTGATCCTGAAAGGAAGTGTTCCAACAAAAGGCGGGCCACGGCGGCCCGCCTTCTTTTTTGCCGATGCTATGCTAGCCACCACTTGCCTCGCCCAGGCGGCGCGACCCTTCCGCATTGCTGTACGATTCGAAGCACCCGCTTCTCGACCGTCAGCGCTCGATGATTCGGATCACCAATCCCAAGGACTTCTGGGCCGGCGCGTTGTTCGTGGCGATCGGTGTCGGTACGATCATCCTCGGCAGCCGGTACACGCTGGGCTCCGCCGCACGGATGGGTCCCGGCTACTTTCCGCGCATTCTCGGGATTCTGCTGATCGTGCTCGGCGGCGTGTTGGCGCTGCGCGCCACACGTACGCCCGGCCCTCCCCTGCCTCGCTTCCAGTGGCGACCGCTCGTCGTCGTGCTCGGGAGCGTCGTGCTGTTCGGCGCCATCGTGAACTGGATGGGTGTTGCGCTCTCGACGGTCATCCTGATCGTCGCGGCCAGCGCCGCGAGCCGCGAGTTTCGGCCGCGCGAGGCGCTGATCGCCGGCGTGCTGCTCGCAACGCTCGCCGTCGGCGTGTTCGTGATCGGCCTTCAGCTCCAGCTTCCGATCTGGCCCGGTCAGCGATAGCCGGGTGGAGCTCTTCAGTCATCTCGCCACCGGGTTCGGCGTCGCACTGACGCCGATCAACCTGTTGTATGCGTTGATCGGTGTACTGCTCGGCACGCTCATCGGTGTGCTGCCGGGCATCGGTCCCGTTGCAACGATCGCCATGCTGTTGCCGACGACCTACGCGCTGCAACCGGTATCGGCGCTCATCATGCTTGCCGGCATCTACTACGGCGCGCAATACGGCGGCTCCACGACCGCGATCCTCGTCAACATGCCTGGCGAGTCGTCGTCCGTCGTGACGTGCCTCGACGGTTACCAGATGGCGCGCAAAGGCCAGGCGGGAACGGCGTTGGCCACCGCGGCGCTCGGTTCGTTCTTCGCGGGCACATGCGCGACGGTGCTGGTCGCGGCCGTCTCGCTGCCGTTGTCCGCGCTCGCGCTCAAGTTCGGTCCCGCCGAATACTTTTCGCTGATGGTGCTGGGGTTGATCGGTGCCGTCGTGCTCGCGCACGGGTCGCTGCTCAAGGCGATCGCAATGATCGTCGTCGGGCTCTTGCTCGGCATCGTCGGCACGGACGTCAACTCCGGTGTCGCGCGCTTCGATTTCGGCATCCCGGAACTCTCCGACGGCATCGGCGTCGTCGTCGTCGCCATGGGGCTCTTCGGCTTCGCCGAGATCATCCTCAATCTCGAATCGACCGAACAGCGCGAGCTCATCACGACGCGCTTCAAAGGATTGTGGATCACCCGCGAGCAGTTCAAGCTCGCCGCCCCCGCCGTATTGCGCGGCACCGCGCTTGGATCGGTGCTCGGCGTATTGCCGGGCGGAGGTGCGATGCTTGCATCGTTCGCGTCATACAGCATCGAAAAAAAGGTTGCGAAGGATCCATCGCAATTCGGCAAGGGCGCAATCCAAGGCGTGGCCGGGCCGGAGTCGGCAAACAACGCCGGCGCGCAGACGTCGTTCATTCCGCTGCTCACGCTAGGCATCCCGGAAAACGCGGTGATGGCGATGATGGTCGGTGCAATGACCATCCACAACATCCAGCCCGGTCCCCAGGTGATGACGTCCAATCCAGGACTCTTCTGGGGATTGATCGCGTCGATGTGGATCGGCAACCTGATGCTCGTCGTGCTGAACCTGCCGCTGATCGGGATCTGGATCAAGCTCCTCGCGGTCCCGTACCGGCTGCTGTATCCGGCGATCCTGCTGTTCTGCGCAATCGGGGTCTACACGGTCAACAACACGAGCTTCGACGTCATGCAGACGGCGTTCTTCGGGCTGATCGGCGTGCTGTTCGCAAAGCTCGAGTGCGAGCCCGCGCCGCTGTTGCTGGGATTCGTGCTCGGACCGATGATGGAAGAAAACCTGCGGCGGGCACTTCTGCTCTCGCGCGGTGATCCAACGGTGTTTGCAACACGGCCGATTTCCGCGGGCCTGCTGGCGGCGGCGATCCTGCTCGTCGTAGTCATCGCGCTGCCGAACATTCGCCGGCAGCGCGAAGAAGCATTTCAGGAAGCATGATGGACTGGACACTGCCTTACCCGTCTCGTCGGCAGCCGATCTGCGCGAGCAACGTCGTCGCGACGTCACAGCCCCTAGCGACGCAGGCGGGAATGAAGA
>JBKPOL010000226.1:0-2962 GCA_046733075.1 Pseudomonadota bacterium
CCGATCCCGCTTGCGCCCGTTCATCGCCATGCACGCATGTTGGCGCAGGATCGCGCTCGGGAAAACGCCCGGCGCCTCGCGATTTCCCGCCGGTCGTTCCTCGTGTCGGCGTGTGGCGCCGCATCGACGCTGCTCGCCATGAACGCGGCGTACGCTGCATCCGGTCCTCGCGGCGGCTACTACGACATCGACGCCAACGCCGCGCTGGACCTGCAGCTCGCACGATCGACGCTCGACCGCCGCGATTTCATTTTCGATGTGCAGGGTCATTTCGTGAACCCGACCGGCGCATGGCTGAAAACGCTGCCGCCCGGCGCCCGACCGCTGCGCTTCACCGAGAATCGTGCGTGCGCGGCGACCAATGCGCCCGGTCTCGGGTATCTCGAATGCATCGGCCCGGACCAGTTCGTCAAGGACATTTTCCTCGACTCGGACACCGACCTCATCGTGCTGTCGTTCGTGCCGTCCACGCGGGCGGGCCAACCACTGACGATGGAGGAAGCGGCGGCGACCGCGCGCATCGTGGAGAGGATGGAGGGAACGCACCGGATGTACATCCACGGTCGCGTCAATCCTAATCAGGAAGGCGATCTCGAGGCGATGGACACGCTGGCGGAGAAGTATCGAATCGCCGCGTGGAAGACGTATACGCAATGGGGCCCGAGCGGCAAGGGCTTCTACCTCGACGACGAGCCGGGGCTACGCCTGATCGAAAAGGCGCGGAAGCTCGGCATTCGCACCATCGCCGTCCACAAGGGACTGCCGTTCGGTCCCGAATCGTACGAGCATTCGACGTGCGCCGATGTGGGCCGGGTGGCCCGAAGCAATCCGGACATCCGCTTCCTGATCTATCACTCGGGGTTCGTGCCGGGACACGCCGAGGGACCGTACGACCCACGGCGCGTCGACGGCATCGACGGCCTCATCACGAGCCTGCGCGAGAACGACGTGAAGCCGGGAAGCAACGTGTACGCGGAGCTCGGCTCGACGTGGCGATTCCTTATGCGCGACCCCGACTCGGCGGCGCACGCGCTCGGCAAGCTGCTGAAGCACGTCGGCGAGGACAACGTGCTGTGGGGGACGGACTCCATCTGGTACGGGTCGCCGCAGGACCAGATCCAGGCGTTTCGCACGTTCCAGATCTCGCAGGACTTCATGGACCGTTTCGGTTATCCGACGATCACGCCGGCGATACGCGCCAAGGTGTTTGGTCGCAACGCCCTGCGGATCTATCCGGTCCCGAAGGACGTACTGCAGAAGCATCTTCCCAGGGATCGCGTCGCGCTCGAGCGCGAGGAGTATCGGGAAACGGCCGATCCCGCGTTCGTGACGTACGGTCCGAAGACCCGCCGCGAGTTTCTGAACCTCGGCCGATGGAACGAGGCTTGCGAGGGATAATTGCAGAGCAGTGTGAGTATGGAAGGCAGTAGAGGGTCTGCTGCCCGCGTTCGAAAGGAGTGTCGACATGACGACGATCTACGACTTCACGGTTGACGACATTGAAGGCCACCCGGTGAAGCTCGACCGGTACAAGGACAAGGTGTTGCTCGTCGTGAACACCGCGAGCAAGTGCGGCTTCACGCCACAATACAAAGGTCTCGAGGCGCTTTATCGAAAATACAAGGACCAGGGCCTCGAGGTGCTCGGATTCCCCTGCAATCAGTTCGGTAGCCAGGAACCGGGCAACGAGCAGGAGATCGCAACCTTCTGCGAAACGAACTACGACATCACGTTTCCGATGTTCCGCAAAGTCGACGTCAACGGCGAAGGGGCCGCGCCAGTCTACCGTTACCTGAAGAGCGCAAAGCCGGGCGTGCTCGGGACCGAGGCGATCAAGTGGAACTTCACCAAGTTTCTCGTCGATCGTGGCGGCAACGTCGTGGCGCGCTTCGCACCGAACGACACGCCGGAATCGATCGAGCGCGACGTGGCGAAGGCGCTGCAGTGATCGTTGGCCGGTTCACCGTCGTCATTGTTGCGTGGGCGCTCGCGTTCGCCGCGCCGGAGGCGATGGCGGAGGCGGCTGCGACGAAGGTGCTGCGCGTCGCATTTCCGATCGCGGAGACCGGTTTCGATCCTCAGGCAGCCGGCGACGCGTATTCGAACTACGTGAATCGCGCGATCTTCGATCCGCTCTATCGGTACGACTATCTGGCGCGCCCGTACAAGCTCGTTCCGAACACGGCCGCCGGAATGCCGGAAATTTCCGCGGACGGCAAGACGTGGACGATCCGCCTTCGCAAGGGCATCTACTTTGCCGACGACGCGGCGTTCAAAGGCAAGCGCCGCGAGCTCGTCGCCGCCGACTACGTGTACGCGATCAAGCGGATTCTCGATCCGAAGATGCGCTCGAACTCGCTGCAGGCCGTCGATGGGCGGTTCGTCGGCGCCGACGCGCTCGTCGCGAAGGCCAAGGAAACGGGCCGCTTCGACTACGACGCGCCGCTTGCGGGGCTGCAGGCGGTCGACCGCTACACGATGCGTTTGCAGCTCGTGTTCGCGGACTACGAGCTGCTGTCGAACATGACGGCGACCGCCTTCGCGGCGGTCGCGCGCGAAGTGATCGACGCGTACGGCGACGGGAATGGCTGGACGATGGCCAATCCGGTGGGCACCGGCGCGTATCGCCTCAAGGACTGGCGGCGAGGCCAGCGCATCGTGCTCGAGGCGAATCCCGGCTTCCGCGACGAACGCTACCCCACGCCAGGCGACGCCGCCGATCAGAAGCTCGCGAAGAACGTGACGGGTCGCAAGCTGCCGCTCGTCGGCCGCGTCGAGATCAGCATCATCGAGGAGGCGCAGCCGCGACTGCTCGCCTTCCAGCAGAAGCAGCTCGACTGGCTGGCCGTCCCGAGCAATCTCGTGTCGAAAGTGCTCGACGCGCGGAACCGCCCGAACGCCGAGCTCGAAAAGGCAGGTGTGCGGCTCGAGCGCAGCATCCAGCCCGCGATCTCCTATACGT
>JBKPOL010000227.1:0-3424 GCA_046733075.1 Pseudomonadota bacterium
AAATTCCGCCAGCGTTACGGCACCAAGACGGCAACGCCGTCAGCCTGATCGCGCTCCGCGTTGGAACGCCCGGAAAGAGGCAGCTTCGGCTGCCTTTTTCGTTGCCGCAGGAGCCCCTGACGAAATCCTTCTCCGGCATGCGACCCCATCGGTCGTCCGCGGCGGAGCCGAAGGACGTCGCCGAGGATCCGTACCGTGCCTGGAAACAGCTCGGTCTGCTGCTTCTCGCTCTCGCGTGGATCGGATTAGGACTGGCCGGCCACGATCCGTGGAAGTACGAAGACGCGACGCTGTTCGGCGTGTCGTGGGAGATGAATCAACGCGGCGACTACGTCCTCCCGCGTCTTGCCGGCGAGGTCTACCTGCGGCACCCGCCGCTCGTCCCGGTTCTCGCCGCGGTTACGCAACAGCTTCTCGCTCCTCCGCTCGAGCCATTCAATGCCGCGCGGATCGCGGCGGGGCTGCTGCTCGCCGTCACGCTGCTGTTCACCGCACTCGCAACCGGCGAGCTGGCAGGTCCCACGACCCGCTGGCTGCCCGTACTCATCCTGATCGGGTCCGTCGGCATGTGGGACCGCGGGCACGTCCTGTCCGGTCAACTCGGGACGATGGCGGGGCTCGCTGTGGCGCTCTTCGGTCAGGCGCTCGCGCTGCGCCGGCCGATCGCGGGCGGTGCGGTACTCGGCGCTGGGGCCGCCCTCGCCTTCCTCTCCAACGGCTTTGCCGGACCGGTATGGGTCGGCCTCACCACGGTGATTCTCGTTGCGCTCGGTCCGCCCTTTCGAACGCGCCGCTACGTGTGGACGTTGCTCACCGCCGCGGTCCTGGCGGTCGCCCTTTCGGCCCCCTGGGTGATCGCCCTCTACGAACGCGACCCGGCGCTCATCGATGTCTGGCTCGGCGCCGAATCGCCCGGTCAGTACATCGCCCTCTTTGGCGATCCGACCCAGGCTAACCCGCTCTATCACGCCCGTAACCTGCTGTGGTTCGCATGGCCCGCACTGCCGCTCATCCTATGGACCCTATGGACGCGCGGCCGCGGATTCAACGGCGGCGTGGCGCGTCCCTCCGTGCAGATTCCGTCGGTACTCGCCCTGCTCATCTACGTCAACCTGCTGCTGATGCCCGAGCCGCGCTTGATCGACGCGCTGCCACTGCTCGTTCCCTGTGCCGTGCTTGCGTCGCTCGAGGTCGACTCGCTGCGCCGCGGCTTTTCGGCCGCGCTTGACTGGTTCGGCATACTGACGTTCGGCCTGCTCGCCATGCTCGTCTGGGGCATCTGGATCGATGCGCGCCTGCGCGGACTCTCACCGACGATCGCCGCGCTGTTTCGCGACACCGAAAGCGGCTTCCAACCGTCGTTCCACCTGGGCACCGTCATCATCGCGACTTTTCTGACGCTGCTATGGATTGCGCTCGTCCGGCCGGCGCGGCGCAGCAACCGGCGCGCGCTGTTGAACTGGGCCGTGGGCGTCACGCTCGCCTGGGGACTCTACTCGACGATCTGGTTGCCCTATCTCGATTCCCGCCGCTCGTATCGACAGGTCATGGAAGATCTCGACGCGCATCTGCCCGCACAGGGCTGCGTCGCAAGCCGCAATCTCGGGGACCCGCAGCGCGCGCTGCTCCTCTACTTCACCGGCATCGCCACCGTTCGCGAGGAGACGCATGACATGGCGGACTGCCGGGCACTCCTCGTGCAGTACGGCACGCTCGACGGACCGCCACCCAATCTGGATGGCTGGCGTATCGAGTGGCAGGGCGGACGACGCGGCGACGCAACCGAGCGCTTCGTGCTGTACCGGAAGGAAGGGATGTCGTGAAGGTCGAACTGAACGTTGTGACCCGGGCGAGCATCCACGCGCCATGAAGTTCATCGATGAAGCGCTGATCGAGGTGATCGCCGGCGACGGCGGAAACGGCGCAGCGTCGTTTCGGCGCGAGAAATACGTGCCGCGCGGTGGACCCGACGGAGGCGACGGCGGCCGCGGTGGGAGCATTTGGGCGGTCGCGGACCGGAACATCAATACGCTCGTCGACTATCGCTATGCGCGAATCCATCGTGCCAAGCGCGGAGAGAACGGTCGTGGCGCGGACAAGTACGGTCGCGGCGCGGAGGACATCGTGCTGCGAATGCCGGTCGGCACCGTCATCACCGACGCGGAAACAGGTGATGTCATGGCCGATCTCGACCGGGACGGCGCCCGCGCCCTCGTCGCGCGCGGTGGCAAGGGCGGCCTCGGCAACCTGCACTTCAAATCAAGCACCAACCGTGCGCCGCGCCAGACGACCCCCGGTGAAACGGGCGAGCAGCGCCGGCTGCGCCTCGAGCTCAAGGTGCTTGCCGACGTCGGGCTGCTTGGCCTGCCGAACGCCGGCAAATCGACACTGATCCGCGCAATCTCCGCTGCGCGGCCGAAGGTCGCGGACTATCCGTTCACCACGCTCGCGCCGCAACTCGGTGTGGTCCGCATCGACGAGGGGCGAAGTTTCGTCGTCGCCGATGTTCCCGGACTGATCGAGGGCGCGGCGGAAGGTGCGGGCCTCGGCCACCAGTTCCTGCGTCACCTGCAGCGAACGCGGCTGCTCCTGCATCTCGTCGACATCGCGCCGCCTGATCCCGCCGCCGACCCGATCGCAGGCGCGCGCGCAATCGCCCGCGAACTCGCGAAGTACGACGCCGACCTCGCGCGGAAGCCGCGCTGGCTGGTGCTGAACAAGCTCGACATGGTGCCGGAGGACGAGCGCACGGCCCACGTCAAGGCGTTCGTGAAGGCATTGCGGTGGAAGGGACCGGTGTTCGGCATCTGCGCAATCGACGGCACCGGATGTCGCCAGTTGACCTTCGCAATCGCCGACTGGCTGGATCAGCATCCAACCGTCACGCCGCCGGCAACCGATGACACGCCGCTCGTGCTGTCGCCCGCGCCCCTGACGCCGCGTCGTAGCAGGCGCGACGCGAGCGAGGCGTGATGGGTGCATCGGCTGCCTCGACGTCGGCCGTCGCCCGAGCGTCGCGCCTGGTCGTCAAGGTGGGATCGAGCCTCGTGACCAACGAGGGCCGGGGTATCGACCACGAAGCCGTCGCGCGGTGGGCAGCACAGATCGCGCAACTCGTGCAAAGCGGGAAGTCGGTTATTCTCGTGTCGTCGGGCGCAATCGCGGAAGGAATGCAACGTCTGGGGTGGGCGGTCCGCCCGCGCGCGATCCACGCACTTCAGGCAGCAGCCGCGGTTGGACAGATGGGACTGGTCCAGGCTTATGAGACGGCCTTCGCGCGGTTCGGCCTGCATACCGCGCAGGTGCTCCTGACGCATGAGGACCTTTCCGACCGCCGCCGTTATCTGAACGCGAGGACGACGCTGACAACGCTCCTCGGCTTGCGGGTGATCCCCGTGATCAACGAAAACGACACGGTCACCAC
>JBKPOL010000228.1:0-15439 GCA_046733075.1 Pseudomonadota bacterium
GCGACGATGTCGTGCACGGTCAGGAAATACGGCTCGTAGCGAAGCTCGGCGATCAGCGCGAGCTCGTGCTCGACGAGCGCACGCACGTTGGAGGGCGCGCTCGTGCAGCGAAATGCGCTATCGCCATGCAGCGAATGACTCTCCGCGCTTCCCGATGTGCCGTAGCGCTCCGCGAGGCCGCGCTCGACGAGCTTGCGCAGCCACGAGGTTGCGGTTTCATCGGGCGGCACGATTTCCTCGGGATATTCGTAGCGAAGCTCATCGAGCGAAAAATGGCAGCGCTCGGCAATCTTCACCGTCTCGGCGAGCAACGCCGCCGGGTAAATGTTCGCAAGCCGTGCACGCGAGCGCAGATGCCGTTCGCCGTTCGAATGCAACGCATGGCCGCATTGCGCGATCGGCGTTTTCAGGCGGATCGCCGTCTGCGTGTCCTGCAGTGCGCGACGTGCGCGGACGTGCATGTGCACATCGCCGCACGCCACGAGCGGCAATCCGCAGGCCTTCGACAGGGCGGTCGATTGCGCAACCCGCGCGCCATCGCCTGCCTGTGCGAGCAATTCGACGCCGAGGTAGGCGCGATCGGCGAATGCATTGCGCATGAACGTTGCATCGGCAATCAGCGCGGCGGGCAGCTCGGCGGTACGCAGGTCGAGCGCGGGCAGCCAGATCGCCACGCACGTCGATGCGAGCGCTGCGATGTCGTCGCGGGTAATCCGGTACGTCCCTTTCGTCGCGTTGCGTCGCCCGCGCGTGATGAGCTGGCAGAGGTCGCCATAGCTCTCGCGATCGGTTGCGAGAAGCACGACCTTGAGCCCGTCGATCGCAGCGATTTCGCTGCCGACGATGAGCGGCAAGCCGGCGTCACGCGCGGCGAGATGCGCGCGTACCGCGCCGGCAAGCGAGCATTCATCGGTGAGCGCGAGCGCGCTGTATCCCTGGCTTTTTGCGCGCTCGACGAGTTCTTCCGGATGGGACGCGCCGCGCAAGAACGAAAAATTCGACAGGCAGTGGAGCTCGGCATAGGCCGGCAACAGGTCGGGCGATGCCATACCGGTTAAATATACGGTACCGGCGCCGATTTGACCAGCGGCGCCCTGCCGTCCGGAAGCCTCCTTGTACTATCTTCGCTGGATCGTTGTTCCAGCCATCAAAGCGCAAAATCCGATGCCGCAGATCGCCTTCGACCGCTTCTACCGCTACGCCGAGCTCACCGAATTCCTGCATGCTTTTCCGCGCGAATATCCGAAACTGGCCGCGCTCGCATCGATCGGCAAGAGTCACGAAGGTCGCGACGTCTGGGCGGTAACGCTGACAAACTCGGCGACCGGTCCCGCCGCCGAGAAGCCCGCGTTCTGGGTCGACGGCAACATCCACTCGACGGAAGTGGCCGCGTCGTCCGCGGCGCTGCATTTCCTGCAGATGCTCCTCACGCAATACGGCAAGGATGCGGAGATCACGCGCGCGCTCGATACGCGTGCGTTCTACGTCTGTCCGCGCATCAACCCGGATGGCGCCGAATGGGCGCTCGCGGACCGGCCAAAGTGGGTGCGCTCGAGCACGCGCGCCTACCCATTCGACGAGGACGAAACAGAGGGGCTCGTCGTCGAGGACATCGACAGTGACGGCCGCATCCTGCAGATGCGCATCGCCGATCCCAACGGCCTGTGGAAAGCACACCCGCAGGAGCCGCGGCTCATGGTGCGCCGCGACCCCATCGAAACGGGCGGTACGTACTATCGTGTGCTTCCCGAGGGCCGCTACGACGGGTTCGACGGTCACACGCTCCGGATCAAGCGGCCGCGACACGGGCTCGATCTCAACCGTAACTTCCCGGCCAGCTGGCGACAGGAATTCGAGCAGCAGGGCGCCGGCCCCTATCCGACGTCGGAACCCGAGATTCGCGCGGTCGTCGACTTCATCGTCCGCCATCCGAACATCACGGCGGGCACAACGTTTCACACGTGGAGCGGCGTCCTGCTGCGGCCGTTCGAGCACATGTCCGACGACGAGATGGATGCCGAGGACCTGTGGTTCTACCAGACTGCGGGTCGCAAGGGCACGGAGCTGACCGGCTATCCGGCGATCTCTGTCTATCACGAATTCCGCTATCACCCGAAGTCGGTGATCGGTGGGACGTTCGATTGGATCTACGAGCACCTCGGACTCTTTTCTTGGGTCGTCGAGATCTGGTCGCCGATGCGCGAGGCGGGCATCACGAACTACAAGTTCATCGATTGGTTTCGCGATCATCCGATCGAGGACGATCTCAAGCTTTTCCGCTGGAGCGAGGAGAAGCTCGGGGGCGCCGCGCATCGCGGGTGGAGAGCGTTCGAGCATCCTCAACTCGGCCCGCTGGAAATAGGCGGGTGGGACCGATTTCACGCATTCGGCAATCCGCCGCTGCCGCTGCTCGAGCGCGAGCTCGCGCGCTTTCCGCGCTGGCTCATCTGGCAAGCGCTGTGCTCGCCGAAGCTCGAGATCGTGCACGCGGGCGCGAGTGCGCTTGCCCAAGGTATGTGGAAGATCGCGCTGGTCGTCCAGAACACCGGCTGGCTGCCGACGTACGTATCGAAGCGCGCGCTGAATCGCAAGACGGTTCGCGGCGTCATTGCAGAGATCGCGTTGCCGCCAGGCGCGACGCTTGCAAGCGGCAAGCCGCGCGATGACGTCGGTCAGCTCGAAGGCAAAGCGCACAAGCACACCGGCGTGTCGTTCTGGCCCGATTACAACGTGACCGACGACCGCACCAAGCTCGAATGGATCGTGCGTGCGGAAGCGGGCGCAACGGTTCAACTCACGGCACGCCACGAACGAGCGGGCACGGTTCGCGCGGAGATCGTCCTTGCGGAAGCAGCGTGAGCGAGCGGCAACAATCGATGCACGGAGGATCAATGGAACGACCGATACATTTCCCGGTGGGGCGCCTGGTCGTCGCGGCCGCGTTCGTCGCCGGTTGCGCGGCGCAACCTTCTGCTGAGCAAGGGGGCCTCGAACGCATTTCGCACATCGTCGTCATCTATGCGGAGAACCGTAGCTTCGATCATCTATACGGGATGTTTCCCGGCGCGGAAGGCATTGCGAACGCCACGCCCGAGCAGTACACGCAGGTGGACTACGACGGCAAGCCGCTGCCGCATCTGCCGCCCGTATGGAAAGGCAAGGATCCGGATCCGGCGTTTCCCCGGGAGTTGCCCAACAGACCGTTCAGGCTGGACTTGCCGCCGATCAATATCCCGCTGTCGGGACACACGCGTGATCTCGTTCACAAGTTCTACCAGCAGCAGGAGCAGATCAACGGCGGGCGCAACGACCGGTTCGCGGAAGTGTCCGATGCCGGCGCGCTGTCGATGGGCTATTACGACGGCTCCCCGCTGCCGATGTGGAAGATGGCGCAGGAATTCGTGCTCGCCGATCAATTCTTCATGGGCGCGTTCGGCGATTCGTACCTTAATCACATGTGGCTTGTCTGCGCGTGCACGCCGCGCGATCCGGGGCCCGAGAACCAGCGCGCCCAACTCGATTCGCGCGGCTGGCTGACACGGCGCCCCGATTCGCCTGCATCTGCATTGTCCGGACCGGCGTCGTTCGTCCCCGGCGAGTTCACGCCGGACGGCTATTCGCTGACGACTCACCAGCCTCCCTACCAGCCGTCACGCGTTCCGCCGGCGGCAGCAGGCGATCCGCGCTTCGCCGATTCATCGAAGGGTGTCCTTCCGCCGCAGACGCAGAAGACGATCGGCGACACGCTTTCCGCCAAGGGCATTTCCTGGGCGTGGTACAGCGGTTCCTGGGATGCGGCGGTCAAGGACGGCATGCAGCCCGCGGCAGCGAAGCGCATGGTCATTTACAACAGCGACCCGGGCGCGCCGTATTTCGTGCCACATCACCAGCCGCTCAATTATTTCGCCAGCTTCGCGCCCGGGACCGAGGCCCGCGCGCGCCATCTCAAGGACTACAGCGATCTCGTTGCAGCGATCGATCGCGGTGAATTGCCCGCGGTCGCGTTCTACAAGCCCCAGGGATCGCTGAACCAGCATCCGGGGTCGTACACGGACATCCTGTCCGGGGACCAGCACGTCGCCGATCTGATCGCGCGGATACGTCGAAGCCCCCAATGGTCGTCGACGGCGATCATCGTGACCTACGATGAAAACGGCGGCTTCTGGGATCACGTTCCGCCGCCGAAGGGCGATCGATGGGGCCCCGGGTCGCGAATCCCCGCGATCATTGTTTCTCCGTACGCAAAGCGCGGATACATCGATCACACGTCCTACGATACGACGTCGATTCTCAAGTTCATCACCCGCCGCTTCGATCTCGAGTCCCTTCCCGGCGTGCGTGCGGGCGCCGGCGACCTGACGGCGGCATTCGACTTCGCGAGGTGACAAGAGGCCGGCGGGCCGTCGGGCATGATCCGCACGTCTTTTGCCGTCGATCGCCGGTGATCGCAACACGCGACCGCAGTCGCATCCCTGCCGGCGTCTGGACGCTCGGTTTCGTGAGCTTGCTCATGGATACATCGAGCGAACTCATTCACGCGCTCCTGCCGCTTTACATGGTCGGCGCGCTCGGCGCTTCCGTGCTCGCCGTCGGCCTCATCGAAGGCGTGGCGGAGGCGATCGCGCTGATCGTGAAAGTGTTCTCAGGGTATTGGTCGGACGTGTGGCGGCATCGCAAGCCGCTCGTGGTGATCGGTTACGGCCTTGCGGCCTTCTCGAAGCTCGCATTTCCACTGGCGCCGACATTGGATTGGGTCGTCGGCGCTCGCTTCATGGACCGGGTCGGCAAAGGTATCCGCGGTGCGCCCCGCGATGCGTTGATAGCGGATCTCACGCCGGCCGCTGTGCGCGGCGCCGCATTCGGCTTGCGGCAGGCGCTCGATACCGTCGGCGCAATCGCCGGGCCGCTGCTGGCCGTTGCCGCGATCGGTTACTTCGCCGGCGACTTCCGCGCCGCCTTCTGGGTAGCCGTCGTTCCGGCGGCGTTGTGCCTCGCATTGCTGGTGCTCGGGGTCCGGGAGCCACGGGACGGCATCGCCGTGAAGGATGGCGCGAAGCGGGTGTCGTGGCGCGACGTACGCCGGCTCGATCGACGTTTCTACATAGTGACGGCGATTGCGTCCGTCCTGACACTCGCGCGCTTTTCGGAAGCGTTCCTCGTGTTGCGCGGACAGGACGTTGGCATGGGAACGACCGGCGCGCCGTGGGTGATGGTCGCGATGTCCGCCGTGTACGCGGCCGTCGCCTTTCCCGCCGGTCGCGCAGCGGATCGCGGGCACGCGGCGACGCTCTTGTCGGCGGGCCTCGCCGCGCTCATAGCGAGCGACATGGCGCTGGCACTTGCGGGTAGTGCAACCGGCGTCATCACCGGCGCTGCGCTGTGGGGGCTGCACATGGCGCTCACGCAGGGATTGCTCTCGGCGCTTGTCGCTGCGACGGCGCCCGCGGAGCTCCGCGGTACCGCCTTCGGCGTTTTCAATCTGGCGAGCGGCATCGCTCTGCTCGTCGCGAGCAGTCTTGCCGGATTGCTCTGGCAGCAGATCGGGCCGGCCGCAACCTTCTTGGTGGGGGCAGCATTCACCGGGATTGCATGGGCCGCACTGGCTTTGCAACGCCGCTCCCTGCCGGCACTGGACGGCACGCCTTGAAGATTCTGTTTCGGGCGTAAGCTGTGGGAGGGTGCCAGCGACTTACGCGCAGGCACACACATTCGACGTTGTTGCCATCGGTGCCGGCTCCAGCGAAGGCGTTGCCCGGGGCGCTGGTACAACGTCGCGCAGGAGGACTGTCCATCCATGAATGACCGATCGAATCCCGCCCTTGGGGTTACCGAGGCCGCGCTACCGGGACCAATGGTTGAACCATCAGGCAAGCCGGGGGACGCGACATACGGCAGAACGGGGCAGCTGTACGCGCGGCACGCACTGCCCGTGCGCATCATGCATTGGATCAACGTCGTCGCGTTGACGCTGATGTTCATGACGGGGCTGCAGATCTTCAATTCGCACCCCGCGCTTTACTGGGGCGCGTCGTCGTACACGGGGCGTCCGCCGTGGCTCGAAATCGGCGCACGACAGGATGCACAGGGCAAAGCGACAGGCTATACGCGCGTGCTCGGCCACGAATGGACGACCACGGGCGTCCTCGGCGTCTCGACCGATGACGGCCGCCTCTATACGCAGGGGTTTCCCGGGTGGCTCACCGTACCGAGTCACCAGTGGCTCTCGATGGCGCGCTCGTGGCATTTCTTTTTCGCCTGGATCTTTTTCGTCAACGGGGTCTGCTACCTGCTGTATACGATCGCGAGCCGACATCTCGCACGCGACCTGTGGCCCACGCGCGCCGACCTGCGCGGGATCGGGCGCTCGATCGTCGATCACGTGCGCTTCCGCCATCCGGCGGGCGAGGCGGCGAAACGCTACAACGTGCTGCAGAAGTTCGCATACCTCACCGTGATCTTCGTGCTGCTCCCACTCATCATCCTCATGGGTTTCGGCATGTCACCGAGGCTCGACACGTTGTTCGGCGGGTGGGTCGGTTGGTTCGGCGGAAGGCAGTCGGCGCGTTCGCTGCACTTCATCATCGCGTGGCTGCTCGTCGCGTTCGTGGTGATCCACGTGTTCGAGGTGATCGTGACCGGTCTATGGAACAACCTCCGTTCGATGATCACCGGTCGCTATCGCGTTCCTGCGGAGACGTCACATGAATGATCGTAAGCGGGCGATTACGCGTCCGGCGTTTGCGGTGCTTGATTCCGCGAAGACCGCGGAACCTGCGCACGCTTTGCCCCACGGCTCGCGCCGGCGCTTCCTGGCACGAATGGTCGCATCGGTCGGTGCGTTCACGATGGCGGGGTGCGATCGGCTGTCCCAATCCGAATGGTTTCCGAAAGTCCTCGATTCCGCGGAAAAGCTGAACCAGAGCCTCGGCAAGCTTGTCACCGGTCGCAAGGCGATGGCGCAGGAGTTCACGGCGGCCGATCTTTCGCCGACGTTCCGCAGCAACGGCACCGCGGAGCCCAACAATCCGGAATACGCAGCGTTGGCGATGAACGGCTTTCGAGACTATGCGCTCGACGTGTCGGGCCTAGTCGCCCGGCCGCGGCGCTTCACGCTCGAGGAGCTCCGCGCGCTGCCCAGTCGCACGCAAATCACGCGGCACGACTGCGTCGAGGGCTGGAGCGCCATCGGCAAGTGGCAGGGGGCACGGTTGTCGGCGCTCCTCGATGCAGTCCAACCCTCTGCGGCGGCTCGGTACGTCGTGTTCCATTGCGCTGACCCGATGGAGGATGATGGCCAATCGCCGTACTACGAAAGCATCGACATGGACGATGCGCATCACGAGCAGACGCTCCTCGCTTACGCGCTGAACGACAAGCCGCTGCCGATCGCCAACGGCGCGCCCGTTCGCCTGCGCGTCGAGCGGCAGCTCGGCTACAAGCACGCCAAGTACGTGATGCGCCTCGAGCTCGTCGAAAGCTTCGCGCACATCGGCGGTGGCAAGGGCGGATACTGGGAGGATCAGGGCTACCAGTGGTACGCGGGAATCTAGTGTCCCGAGTCAGAAATTCGCTCGCAAGTTCGCAGCGAGATCGGCCCATGCTTCGTTGGTCGGCCTCACCGTATCACGGGATACGCTATCGGCCGCCCGCCTTGCCTGACAGCCGATTTCATCCGCTCCTTTTGCTTCGGAACTTCTGGCTCGGGACACGAGGGAAGCCTGTCAACGCAGCGACGCGACCGCGGTCCGCTGCCGACAACACCCGGCGCCCGTGCGAAGTGATCAGGCGTCGCCGCGCTTGCCTTCGGCCGCCCACGCTGAATCGAGCAGCGCGCGCACTTCGTCGTCCGTCGTTTGATCGAAGTGTCGGTACCAGAGGCCGACCGCACGGAAGGGTTCGGGTGTTGCCAGGCAATCAATGTCATCGACTTCGCGCCGAAGTGCATTGACCGCTTCCGCGGCGGCGACGGGAACGGCGACGACGACCGCCTTCGGCTGCTGAAGTCGCGCGGAGCGCGCAGCGGCCAGCATCGTCGAGCCGGTCGCAAGGCCGTCGTCGACGAGAACGGCAATTCGATCATGCAGGTCGATGGGCGGGCGGTGGCCCCGGTAGAGCCGTTCCCGGCGCTCGAGCTCAGCCCGTTCGCGCATCGCGACCGCGTCGATCGCGGCCTGCGGCACGTGGAATCCCGCAACGTCGGGATTCATCACCATCACGTCGCCGCTGGCAATCGCGCCCATTGCGAACTCCTCGTGACCGGGGAGCCCGAGCTTGCGGACGATGAACACGTCGAGCGGCGCGCGCAGTGCGGTCGCGACCTCGAAGGCCACCGGCACGCCGCCTCGTGGCAAGGCGAGCACGATCACCCCGGGATCGTCGCGGTAGCGGGCGAGATCGCGCGCAAGCAGCTGTCCCGCCTGTCGTCGATCGATGAACTGCATCGATCTCTCTACCGGCCCTGCGGAACCGTCAGGAACCGCACGAACCATTGCGTGGCGAGGTCCGCCACGACTTCGAGTGCCCCCGGCTCTTCGAACAGGTGCGACGCGCCCGGCACGATCGCAAGCTGCCGCTCGGACGTCATCTGCGCCTCGGCGGCACGGTTCAGGGTCAAGACCACGTCGTCTCTGGCGCCGACGATCAGAAGCGTCGGTGAGACGACGCGCGAGAGCACCGCTTCGCCGGCCAGGTCGGGACGACCGCCGCGCGACACGACGGCCGTGACGCGATCCCCCAATTCTGCCGCGGCAACGAGTGCGGCGGCGCTTCCGGTGCTCGCGCCGAAGTAGCCGACAGCAAGGCGCGCAGACTCGGGGTGTTCCGCAAGCCACGATGTAGCGGCCGCCAGCCTTCGTGCGAGCAGCGGGATGTCGAAGCGATGCTCACGGGTCGACGCATCGCGCGCTTCTTCCGTTCGCGTGAGGAGATCGAACAGCAGCGTTGCGAGACCGGCGCGCTGTAGTTGCCGTGCGACCCAGACGTTGCGCGGGCTCAGCCGGCTGCTGCCGCTGCCATGCGCGAATAGCACGATCCCCTTCGCGCCAGCCGGAACGACGAGGTTGCCGGCGAGATCGTCACCGTCTATGGGGATGGCCACTTCGCGCGGCGTGGCCTCGGCAACCGGGTCATTCATCACGGTCGCTCCTATCGACGCGCGCCTGGGCGGCATTCGCGCCCGACGAGTGTCACTGGCGATGTTACACGCGTAGTGCGCGTGCTGCTTGCCAGGGATGTCGAGCGCCGGGACGACACGGCACCTGCATCAATCCCAGGTGCAGTAAGTTTCATCGATCACTGGCGACGAACATGGACGCGCGGCGAACGAGGAATCGAACCGTGCGTATACACCGCGACACGGAGTTTTTACATCAACGAGCAGGATATCGAGGAGACCAGCATCATGGCAATCAGCTTCAACAGGCCCGCGCGCGTCGCATTGCTCGCGCTTTTGCTGTCGTTGGGATTCGGCGCACCGTCGACGGCGCAGGATAGGACGCCTGCGGTACCGCAGAGCGGGATCGTGAAGGTCAAAAGCGCGTATTCGGTGCAGGAAACCGTCGCGCGCATCAAGCAGGACGTCGCGGCCAAGGGCATCACGTTCTTCTCCGAGGTGGACCAGCAGCGACTTGCGCGTGACGCGGGCATCGACATCGGTCCGTCGACCCTGCTGACATTCGGAAATCCGCCGCTCGGCACGCTGTTCATCAAGGCCAACCAGCTTGCCGGGCTTGACTGGCCCGTTCGCGTCCTCGTGCTGCAGGACGACAAGGGCGACGTCTGGGCGGCGTATACGGATTTCGGATGGATCGCCGAGCGGCATGGTGTCGCGGGCGCCGACGCAGATTCGTTTAGGAAGGCTTCGGGGGTGATCGCATCGATCACGTCGAGCGTTCGGTGAACGGCTATGCGAAGTAGCCGTGCAGGAACCACTCGCCGTCGTCGGTCCCATAACGGTGATCACGATAGATCCACACGACTTCGGCGTTCGGCGTTTCGGCGACGAAGTAGTCTCGGCGAAGATCGTGGCCGTCCCACCATCCCGACTCGATTCGCTCCGGGCCGTCGCGAAGGATCCATGGCTTCGTTTCGAGGACAGCGCCAAGCGCCTGCGCTTCGCCGAGCAGCCAGACGGGGCGGGGTGCTGATGCATGCGCTCGCGGTTCGCCCGGTTTGTGCAGCGATGATGTACGCAGGTCGCTCGACAATGCTTCGTTCGTCGCGTATTCAGGACGATGTTCCGCGAGCGGCGCCAGCACGACCACCGCATCGTCGCCAAGGCGCGACCGCAGCCGCTCGACGAGCGGAACGATAACTGACTGTGCCTCGTCTTCCTGCAACAAGCCGAGATTGCGGCTTGCAAGCGACGCCGTCTCGTCGCATGCGAGCACGAGCGATTCGACGGGAGCGGACAGTTCGATACGCGCCAGGCGCTCCCGCAGCACCGCATGCAGATGTTCCGGCGCGCGCGCCGGTGCACCAAGCGCAAACGATGCGAGCGTCGGCGGTGTGCCCCGCTCGCGCACGTAGCGCTCGTGCACCAGGGAAAGCGACAGGCGCACGGCGCCAAGACCTCGTGCAAGCAGCCAGCCGGCGAAGTCGTTGACGAGACGATTGACGGCGAAGCCGAGCGCCTCGACATTGTCGACCGGAGCGGGCAGCGGCAGCTTGCGCTCGAAATGCGGCGGAGGCTGATAGGGATCGCGCGGATCCGGACTGCG
The DNA here is from genome assembly GCA_046733075.1 of Pseudomonadota bacterium. Classification (GTDB taxonomy): domain Bacteria; phylum Pseudomonadota; class Gammaproteobacteria; order Burkholderiales; family Casimicrobiaceae; genus VBCG01. Next base: position 10,719 of record JBKPOL010000228.1, read on the forward strand.
ACCGAGCGCACGATCGAGCATGTCGACCACGGCCGGCCCGAAGCGCCGTGCGAGTCCTGCGCGCGGCAAAGCATTGGCCGCGCCGAACGTCGTTATGCCGGCCGCCTCGAGCGTCGCCCGCGTGTCCGCTTCGAGATCAAGCAGCGCAAGCGGCAATGGCGCGAGTACGGCGGCGAGTTGTGCAGTGTCGAGGACGTGCTCGACATGGCCGGCACGCGCAAGCAGCAGCGCAGCCAATGGCGTTGGCGCAAGCGCGAATCGTGCGCCGTAACCGCGCGCTCGTACATCACGGGCGAGACGGTCGAGCAACGGCGGCAATCCTCCGAACAGCCGAATGCTGCCTTCGATTTCAGCGACGACCGCGTTCGGCAGCGCGATGCTCGCGTTTGGCGTGATCGCCAGCGCAAGCGTTGCAACCTCGCAGAGCGCCGCTTTCTCCGCAGCCGCATCGCGATCGCGAAGCGTCACTTCCGGAGCGAGTGCAAGCGCGGCCGAGATCAGTTGGCCGCCTCGAATGCCTGCCGCGCGCGCGGCGGCATTGCCCGCAACGACGCGGGGATAGTGGCCGCCGCTCGCGACGACGAAGGGTCGCTCGACGTTCTCCGGCTCGTGCATGCGGGCGAACACGTCGAGCGGAAGGTAGGGCAGCAGAACCGAGACCCAGATCATGTGCGATGTTACGTGGCCGCCTCGCAAGCCTCCGAAAAGCGGGTACGGCTGCTATTGGTCAGGCGTAACGATTGCTGAAGCGACCGAGCGCTGCGCTGGAACGAGACGGCCGCGATGAACATTCATGATGCTTTCCTGTGGGGAAGCCGCGTGCCGTGACGGTGGCTATGCGATGGTGAAACGGAGCTGCGGCCCAAAGGTGGCACGCCGATCGGCAGCGGATAAAGCGGCGCACCGGGCGCGTGCGTCAAGTCAACGGTGATCGGTCGTGCAAGTTCTGCGCCGCGGCGTTTCAGGATGCGTAGCGCCAGCTTGCCTTGCTCGGAATCAAGGAAGAGGCGCAGCGGCGCGGCGCTGCCAGTGATGCGCTGGCCCGGCCGCCGCCACAGCACACCCCACGTGCGCCCTTCGCGCGCCGCCACCTGCAGACGTCGTACTACACGCTCCTCGCGCGCCTGCATCCAGCCGAATGCCGCACCGCACTCGGGCGCGCGCAGCGCCTGCTCGTACGCCCACAGCGCTTCCGCGGCAGTGCAACCGCGCACGACAATCAATCGCGACAGATCCAGCCCGGCCGCCAGCAACGCGGGAGCGTGCGGGCGGTAGGGCGGCACAACCCAGACGATGCTGCGTCCTTCGGCCTGCAGGCGCACGAGCGCAGGCAGCGTCAAGCGCAACTCGCCGATCCCTTCGCGTTCGAGCAGCAGCTCGGTCAGCGCGCCGCGCGGCCATCCGCCCCCCGGCAACGCCGCATCGAGTTCCGGGAAACCCGAAGGAAGGCTCGCCAGTTCCCCTGCGCAGTCGTCGCCGCGCCAGATGTCCGGATGCGAAAGCAGCGAGGCGAGTACGGGATTCATTCGACGTCGAGAGCGTGAGAGCGACGTGCAACGTGCGAGCGAACGTTGGCGAGCGTTTAAAGCGACCTGGCGAGCGTTAAAGCAATCGATCGGCGAAGTGTGGCTCCAACACCTGCGCCGATCGCGTGGCGCTCTGCTACTGATCGCGCACCGGTGGCAGATGCGCGTGGATACGTGCAATCGTGTAACGGGTGACTTCGGCGGCCCACTGCGAATCGACCGCCTGCGGAAGGCCGAAGTTGCGCAGATCGAGCGCGAGATTCGTTACGTAGATGAAATTGTTGACCATGACCAGACTGGCTGGGAACAGCAGGCCCACGGCCGCGCCGTGGCGATCGATGCCGTCGAAATCGCCGAGCTTCGCGATGACGCGGCCCGTCGGGTTCACGACGACGATTTCGTCCGCCTGATTCGCCGCAACCCACAGATTGTCCGCGGCGTCGATGATCAGGCCATCCGCTCCATTGATCGAGTTGACGAACACTTCGGGCGTTCCTGGTGCGCCGGAAGGTCCGTTGGGCAACGGGATGCGCACGATCGTGTCATTGCCGGTATTCGCAACGAACAGCGCCGATGCATCGCGATTGAACGCGAGACCGTTGGCGCCGAACGGCGGGACGCCTGATGTGCCGAGCAACGGATCGCTCACCCATGCGGTAGGCGCGCCGGGTGTCGGACCCGTACGCCAGATCCTCGCCTGGAACGAGTCGGAAATGTAGACGTTTCCTGCAGCGTCGAACGTGAGCCCATTCGGGCCCGCGGCGGCTCCGCCGGGAATTGTCGTGAAGACGCTGGAACTGCCGGTCTGTGGATCGACCTTCAGCACCTGCTGGTGGCCGAAGTCGATGACGAGCAGATCGTGCGTCACAGGATTGAATCCGAGCCCGAGCAGCAGGTTGCTTGCCGTACCCAACGACAGCGTACGCTGCCAGCGCCCGTTGCGGTCGAATACGACGACGGTACCGACACTCGTGTTGCCGCTGACGTCGAAGTTGGCGACGTACAGGTTCCCACGCGCATCCGCGGTGATGCCTTCCGGATGCGCCGTCCCAGTGGGGAGTGTCGCGAACTGCGTCGCAGGGCTGCGATTCCACGCCGCGGCGGGCGCGGCGAGCGTGGCGAAGACGGTGATGCATAAAGCCATTGTGAAGCGCGGGAACGACATGATCGGCTCTCCTTTCAGTACGCGTGTGAAGGCACTGGCACGATGACGGGAACTTGGGATCAGGTGAGACATCGGAGCGTACGTCGGCACCTCCGCGCCGACGTTACGCGTGACGACTGTCATGCGTCGCGTGCGGTCTGTCAACGCCGAACCGCCGATCGGAAAATTCAGCGACCCGGCCAGTGTCGAGCGAACACCGGCGCGACGTCCGGATGGGCCTCGATCCGCATCAGTGTTTCGTGCAGCGACGCACGATGCGCCTGCAGATGCTGGCGCGCTCCGGACCACTTGGAGACGACCGCCGCGAGCAGGTCGAGTGCACCTAGGTCTTCTCCTGAAAGATAGGGCCGGCCGGGAAAGAGATCGGCGAACATTTCCCAATGGCGGTGCAGCCGCGCACGCGTGCCGGCGCGAATGCGCTCCTGCATCTTCTCGTCGCCCTCGGCGTCCTGACACCACCGCTCGGGATAATCGATGATGCTGATCGCGGAATAGCAGTTGGCGGCGATGAAGACGAGGCCGCGGATCGCCTGCGCACGCGCCGACGTGTGCGCAGGCAGCAATTTGCTGTCGGGGTGGGCGGTCGCGATATAAATCAGGATCGCGGCGCTCTCGGATAGCGCAGTGCCGTCGTCGAGCACGAGCGTCGGAATCTGTCCGAGCGGATTGACGCGAAGCAGGTCGGCATAAGCGTCGTTCTTGTCCCACGATGCCGTTTCGACGATCTGGAATGGCTCGCGCGCAACGACGAGCGCTGTTTCGACCGCGGCGGAGCCGGAGCCCGTCTTGCCATAGAGCGTATACATGGTGGTATCGAGCCCCGGCGAGGACGCGTCAGCCGGGCGAGTCCTGCTTCATCAAGGCTTCCATGCGCCGCTTGGCTTCGTCGACCGACACGTCCTCCTTGTGGGTCGCGATCGACCATACGTGTCCGAAGGGATCGGTCAGCGTGCCGACGCGATCGCCGTAGAACTGGTCCGCCACGGGGCGGCGCGCGGTTGCGCCGGCGGCGATGGCGCGCCCGAACGTCGCATCGACGTCCCGCACGTAGAGCATGAGACTCACGCCCGCGCCGCCGAGCGTCTGCGGCCCGACGAAGCCCTGCTCCGCCTGCTCATCGGCCAGCATCACGTGCGAGTCGCCGATCTTCACCTCCGCATGGGCAATGCGGCCGGGCGGGCCTTCGAAGCGCATCAATTCCTCGGCGTCGAACGCCTGGCGATAGAACCCGAGCGCCTTGACGGCGTCCCTGACAATCAGGTACGGGGTGACGCTGTGGTAACCGGGCGGAATGGGAGAAACCATGACACCTCCAGCGACGATGAACGAAGACGCTCGGAATCGCGAGCGAGAAGTGAGCGCGACGGACTTACGGGCTGCGCCCGCGAATCAAGCCGACGGTGACTCCTTCGATCGCGAATGACGTTGCACGCGCATCGATGACGATCGGTTCGAACGCACTGTTCTCGGGCATCAGGACGATCTCCCGACCGCGCCTGCGCAACCGCTTCACGGTCACTTCGTCGCCGGCCGCGCCGCTCACGCGCGCCACGACAATTTGACCGTTCCGCGCGTCTGTCGTGCGGTGCACGGCGATCAGGTCGCCGTCGAGGATGCCGGCGTCCTGCATGCTCTGGCCGCGCACGCGGAGAAGATAGTCTGCGCGCGGAGAGAAGAGCGCCGGATCGACGCGGTACCGACCTTCGATGTTCTCGTTGGCGAGGATCGGCTGGCCCGCGGCCACACGTCCGACCAGAGGCAGCGTTCCCTGCAGGGGTCCGCCATGGTCCTTCAGGCGCAGACCGCGCGACGCGCCGGGAAGCATCTCGATCGCACCCTTGCGCGCGAGCGCCTGCAGATGATCCTCGGCAGAGCTTGGCGTCGAGAAGCCGAGCCCGCTCGCCATTTCCGCACGCGTCGGTGGCATCCCGGTCGATTCGAGGTAACCGCGGATCCAATCGAGGATCTGCTGCTGCCGGGCGGTCAAGGCGAGCGGCGTCGCCGATTGCGTGGCCCTCGTTGGTTTACGG